>JABFSC010000685.1 GCA_013140885.1 Deltaproteobacteria bacterium
CACGATGCGGACAAGGGTTTAGAACGCTGAACGCTGAGAGCTGATGGCTGACTGTTGATAGACAAGGAGATGCCGCAACCCACATGGCTATTACACTCACACAACTGTTGGACAAGATGTTCGCTGGGGACGAAGTGGCGGTGGCACGCCTGATGACGTTAGTGGAACGAGAAGGCAAAGAGGTCGGCCCCATTCTCGAGGCGCTCGCACCCCGGCTGGGAAACGCTTTCACGATTGGCATTACCGGCCCGCCCGGAGCTGGGAAGTCGAGTTTAGTGGACCATCTTGCCGCGCTGATCCGCAAAGCGGGCAAAACGGTCGGCGTGGTGGCGATTGATCCCTCCAGTCCGTTCACTGGTGGCGCGTTGTTGGGGGATCGTATCCGCATGTCTCAACATTACCTCGACAAAGGCGTCTTCATCCGCAGCATGGCCACGCGCGGCAGTCACGGCGGACTCGCGCGTGCCACCAAGGATGTCATCAAGCTGCTGGACGCCTTTGGCCGCGATTATGTCCTGGTGGAGACGGTCGGCGTTGGTCAGACCGAACTTGATGTGATGGGCACGACGGATACGGTCCTGGTCGCGGTCGTCCCCGAAGCGGGTGATGGCGTGCAGGTGATGAAAGCCGGGTTGATGGAAATCGCTGACATCTTTGTCGTCAACAAGGCGGATCGGGATGGCGCGGCGCGGATGCAGACCGAGCTGAGCCTCATGCTCGAACTTAAATACAGTAACCGCCCGGCGGCCGAAGCCGACCGGCCCCTCTGGCGGATTCCAGTGCTTCCCACCCAAGCGCTCACCGGAGTGGGACTGAAGGAACTCTTTCAAGCGATTGAGACGCATCATCAGTTCTTGATCGAGAGCGGAGAACTCGGACGGCGACGGAAAGCGCGACGACGAGAAGAGTTATTGTCTCGTGTTGAGTACGAGGTCCGACGACGCCTGACGATCAAATCCCGCACGGATACCGCCTTCGCGCATTTCCTGGAGGAAGTGAGCGAGGGGAAAATTGATCCGCAGACCGCTTCGACAAAAATTCTCGAAAGCTCGGTGCTGAGGGAGTGAAGAAGGCGGAAAGCAGAAGGCGGAAGGTGGAATGAAATGTCGCACGTGACGTGCGCGTATGACGAGTGACGTGGGGCGTGAATAATGAAAAAGGAGATCATCTTATGAAAGCAGCCGTATTATACGAACTCAAAACCCCATTGAAAGTCGAGGATGTCGATCTCGACAATCCCAAGAGTGGCGAGGTCCGTGTCAAAGTGATCGCCAATGGCGTGTGCCATAGTGACTACTCCGTTATTCACGGCGTTCTGCGTTCACCGTTGCCGGTCGTGCCTGGCCACGAAGGCGCGGGAATTGTCGACGAGGTTGGCCCTGGGGTCACGATGGTCAAAGCGGGCGATCATGTCGTGTTGTCGTTCGCTCCCTATTGTGGCCATTGTTACTACTGTTCGATTGGCAGCCCGGTGCTGTGCGACAACATGCGCATGACGATGGGCAAGGGGACGCTGCTCGATGGCACCACCCGCCTCAAGAAGAACGGCAAGCCAATTTATCACATGGCGGGCCTCTCCAGTTTCGCGCAGTATGTCGTGGTCGCGGAATCGTCGTGCGTCAAAATCGCCAACGACGTGCCGCTGGAAAAAGCCTGTTTGGTTGGCTGTGGCGTGATGACCGGTGTGGGCGCGGCTATCAATACCGCGAAGGTGCAACCGGGTACGAGCTGTGTGGTCATCGGCTGTGGCGGTGTTGGATTGAACACGATTCAAGGCTGCGCGCTGGCTGGCGCGGCGACGATTATCGGCGTCGATCTCATGGACAGCAAGCTGGAGTACGCGAAACAGTTTGGCGCGACTCATACGATCAATCCGAGCAAGCAAGAGTTGGTGAAGACCGTGCGAAGCCTGACCGAAGGGCGCGGATCGGATTACGCCTTCGAGGTGATTGGGCTCGGCAAAACTATCGAGCAAGCCTACGCCTGTTCACGCCAAGGTGGGACGACCATCGTGGTGGGCGCGCCGTCACGCGAGGACACAGTCACGATTCCGGCGTCGAGTCTGTTGACGGAAAAGATCCTCAAGGGGTCAGTGTATGGCTCCTGCCATCCCCACGTGGATATGCCGCGACTGATTGATCTGTACATGAAGAAGAAACTCAAGATCGACGAGCTGGTGTCCCGCACCTACACGCTTGATGAAGTCAACGTCGCGATGACAGCGCTCGAAAAAGGTGAAGTCGCGCGCAGTGTGGTGGTGATGTAGGTGGGGAAGTCACACTGGCCCGTCGGTGGCGAACCTTTTCTCCGCCATGCACCAGAATTTACAGATGAATAGTTTTAGCCAGCTCGACCTTTTTGGAGGTCCCCAATTTCCCCCCGACCGAGAAAAAGCCACCACACAACGGCAGGAACGCCGGTCCGGTACGTTTACCGATAACATGCGGTTACCAATCCATCGCTGGTTTCGGTATTCCGCCGGATTCTCCGCCGAGTGGGTTGAACAAGCAATCAAGGATTTTCCATCAGCAAGGCCACCAGTGGTGCTTGATCCGTTTGCTGGATCGGGCACCACGCTCCTTGCGGCGGAGAAGGCTGGCGCTGTCGTGTATGGGTACGAAAGTCACCCCTTTGTCTCTCGCATAGCCGCCGCGAAGTTATTGTGGCACCTTGACGAACAGCGCGTGTTGCATGCCGCGATGTCATTACTTGGGAGAGCAAAAGCCAGCAAACCTCGGGTGCCTGAGCAGCTCCCGGACCTCCTTGCCAAGTGCTTTACACCAGCAACGATTGAGCGGCTTCTTGCCTTGCGCGACTGCTACATTGAGATTCGCCAAGAAACCGACGAATGGCGACTCGTCTGGCTCGCGATCACCGCTATTCTGCGATCATGCAGTCACGTTGGCACCGCCCAATGGCAGTACGTTCTTCCCAATAAACGGAAAGCGGCGTTCCTTGATCCGTTCCACGCCTTTGAAGCCAAAATTTCGGAAATGATCTCCGACATGGATTTCGCGAAACGTATAGGGTTCCATCAAACGGCGACAATGTTTTCCCATGACGCGAGGGAACCCGCGCCAATCGCGGAGCACTCTATCGACTTGGTGCTCACCTCACCTCCGTATCCCAATAACTATGATTACGCCGATGCGACGCGGCTGGAGATGACGTTCTGGGGTGAGATTGCGTCTTGGGGTGACCTGCAACTCACCATCCGGCGGTTCATCATCCGGTCGTGCTCTCAGCATACTGCCGCCGAGCGGTTACATCTTGAGGACCTGCTGGAAGATGTGACCCTCGCCCCAATTCAGGCGGAATTAACCGAGGTTTGCAACCAACTGGCGACAATCCGGATGACGAAGGGAGGGAAAAAAACCTACCACACAATGGTGGCCGCGTATTTCGTTGATATGGCGAAGATACTGATGCAACTACGCGTAGCATGCAAACCCGGAGCGCGCCTGTGTTTCGTTGTCGGCGACTCCGCTCCTTATGGTATCTATGTACCAGCCGACCTCTGGCTCGGTCGTCTTGCGGTCGCCACGGGTTTTGACTCCTTTTCGTTTGAGAAGGTTCGGGATCGGAACGTGAAGTGGAAAAACCGTAAACACCGTGTGCCGCTTCACGAAGGCCGCTTGTGGATAAAGGGCTAGCGTCAAGTGGCCAGTTCCCCCTCGCATGAGTTTGGGCAAATTATCGGCGACCTCCTTGAAGAAATCATGGGGCCACAACTCCAGGATTTTTGTGATCAGCGCGGTCTGTATCTTGATAAAAAAGGCGAACGCGGAGCCGCCCGAGCTGGGAAAAAGGTCAGTTGGCAAGACAAGTTTGGCAACGACCACGACCTCGATTTCGTCATTGAGCAAGGCGGGACCAAGGACAAACGAGGCCGTCCCTTGGCATTTATTGAGGCGGCATGGAGACGCTATACAAAACACTCAAGGAATAAAGCGCAAGAGATTCAAGGCGCGCTCCTCCCCATCGCCGAAAGACACGCATGGGACAAGCCATTTCTTGGCGCAATCCTGGCGGGAGTTTTCACGGAAGGCTCCCTGACGCAAATGCGATCGTCCGGATTTGAGGTCGTGCTATTTCCATACAACAGCGTTGTCGAAGCGTTTGCTTCCATCGGGATAAATGCGGCGTTTGACGAAGGCACCCCAGATGCTGACTTCAAGAAGGTGATCCGAAAAATCGAGGCGCTCACCAGCCAACAAAGAGCCACGGTGAAACAACATCTCGTCCACGGCAATCAAAAATTGCTCGACCGCTTCTTTGCGGGGTTGCAATCCACGCTCGACCGAAAAGTCGCTCGCGTGATCGTTATTCCTCTTCACGGCCACCAGAACGAGTTCACAAGTATCACCAAGGCCGTCAGCTTTATCCAAGGGTACGACGAAGCCACACCACAGTTTGGGGTCTTCCGAGAATACGAAGTTATCGTTCGGTATAGCCACGGAGATAAAATCGAAGCGATCTTTAAGGACAAACAACAAACACTCGAGTTCCTGAACTATGTGTCAGGCACCGAAACCGCCTAACGTGAAGGCCCAAGCCGACGCCACCCACTCGCGGCTCGGCGTGACCCTCGCACCCTTACGTTAGACACAATCAGGAGAACAAGACCATGATTCAACAAGCGCTCGACTTCCAGGCGGAAAGTGACGCCCTCTTCGCGCTCCTCGATCCGCTGACGGATCAGGACTGGGAACGAAAAAGCCAGTTTAAGGAGTGGACCATCAACGACGTGATCGCCCATCTGCACTTTGGCAATTATCTCGCGGATTTGTCATTACGGGACGGTGACGCCTTCACGGCGTTCCTGGGGCGGTGGGCGGAAGACCGTAAACAACGAGGCAATCGCGCCGCGACCGATGCCTGGCTTGATGGCACGAAGAACCGCACCCTGTTGCAGCGCTGGCGCGCATTCTACCTGGAGATGACGCCGCGATTCCTCGATGCCGATCCGAAAAAACGGGTCAAATGGGCAGGTCCTGATATGAGTGTCCGCTCCAGCATCTCCGCGCGTCTCATGGAAACCTGGGCGCATGGGCAAGCTGTGTATGATCTGCTCGGCCAGGAGCGACGCGATGGGGATCGTATCCAGAACATCGCGGTCTTGGGGGTGAACACCTTCGGTTGGACGTTTACCAACCGGGGCCAGGCCGTGCCGACGGACCCGCCGTACCTCCGGCTGACGGCACCGTCAGGGGCGATTTGGGAGTGGAACCTCCCGGCGCAATCAGAAAACCGTATCGAAGGGAAAGCCGCTGAATTTTGTCAAGTCGTGACGCAGGTGCGGAACATCGCTGATACCACATTGCAAGTGATTGGCGCGACGGCGACCACGTGGATGTCGATTGCCCAGTGTTTCGCCGGGCCGCCGGAAAATCCGCCGGCGCCGGGAACGCGATTTCGGCGACCATAAGGAAAAGGTCTCTCAAGCCCCCTCACCCTAGCCCTCTCCCAGCCGGGAGAGGGAACTTTTGGAGCCCCTCAACAATGCCATTGCCCCAGCTGGGAGAGAAGATTTCGGAACCTGACCCCCGGCCCCTCCCTACCCACGTGGATGAAACTTCTTATGCACTTCCCGCAGCCGTTCGCTGCTGAGATGCGTATAAATCTGCGTCGTGGCGATATCCACATGTCCGAGCATCGCTTGGACGGCACGGAGGTCGGCTCCTCCGTCGAGCAGGTGCGTGGCGAACGCATGCCGCATGGCGTGCGGGTTGAATTTGCCGCCTTCCGGGCTTTGTAGCGCGTAGTCCTTCAACAGTTTCCAGAAGGTCTGACGAGAGAGCGGCTTGGCCGCGCGCGTGAGAAAGACATACGCGCTGCTCCGCCCTTTCAATAATTGGGGCCTCGCCGTGGCGAGATACTGATCGAGTTTATCTTTCGCGCTCGACCCTAACGGCACCACCCGCTCTCGTCCGCCTTTGCCTCGCACCCGGACGAACCCTGCTTCGAGATGGAGTTGTTTCACTTCCAAGCGCACTAACTCCGAGACGCGTAATCCCGTGGCGTACAAGAGTTCCAGCATCGCGTGATCGCGGACCCCGGTTGGTGTGGACTCATCGGGGCGGTCCAACACCGCATCGACTTGTTGACGTGACGGGACTTGCGGTAGGTGTCGGCCAATCTTCGGTAACAATAAGTGTGAAGTGGGATTGCTCCCCGGAAGGGCTTCTTCCCGTTCAAGAAATCGGTAAAAGCGTCGCAGGGTCGTCAGTGCGCGTGATTGACTCCGGGCGGAAAGGCCGCGATCTCGTAACGTGCCGAGAAATCCCACCAGATGGCGAGACCCGGCGGTCCGCAACGCGGACTCTTCTTGCGTCGCCATATAGCGACAGAACTCGGCGAGGTCGCGGTGATACGATTCAATGGTGTTCCGCGAGAGTCCACGCTCGACGGTGAGGTACGCGAGAAACTGGTCTACTTGCGTATCGTGCACAGATGGGGAGGAGCCTGGCGATTGTTGCTCACTCATTACGCGGCCCCCCGAACAACTTGGAGCTGCTCGCGCAGTTGTCCAGCAAGCTGGTCCGGGTTGGCGACTTTCCCACCGTTGCGCTCCGTCACATAAAAGACGTCCAACACATGGTCCACATTGGTGTTGATCTTGGCCAAATGAATCACCAGTCCCAGCGTGAACAGTGTATAGGTCACCGAGAAGAGCAGTCCCATGCGATCGGGCGCGGTGATGTCGATCACGGTGTAGTTGGTGGAACTGGTGTTATCGACTTCCACGTCCGTGCCATAGCGGGAGGAGCGCTTACTGAGAAAGGGCGAGAAGCGGTTTGCGCGGACGAGATCTTCGAGCGTCCGTTTTCCGCGCAGCACCTCCTCTAGTCGGGCATAAATTAGCGTCCAGGTATCGGCATCCAGCACCATTTCTTGTCGGTCAGCATGCGAAATCTGGAAGACATCCAAGGCCAGCCCGTCGTGACTGGTGGTGATTCGCGCTCCGCCAATACTCAATCCCGCGGTGGCGAGGACGCCGGTGAGCATCGCGAACAGACCCGGGCGGTCCTGCGTCACGATCGTCAACTCGCTGTACTCCCGTTCCGGGAAATGGAGCAGCGTGGCCCGGTACGGCTCGGCGCTGCCATTCTCGGCTTGGGTGAAGCGGGTCACCAACTGAAAATGGCGGGGAATCGCTTCCTCTGGTGTCGATAGCAAATAGCTCTCTGGCATCGCGGCGAGAAACGTGGAGATGACGTCAGGGGAAGCCGTGGCTCGTAGCGCGTGCAGCAGCCGATCCTTGCGACGAGCGAGTCGTGCTTCACGGTTCTCCTCGATCGGCTCACCAGTTTCCAGCCATTCGAGGGTGCGCAAATAGAGTTCATCAAGCAGGCCCCCTTTCCACGGATTCCAGACCTTGGGGCCGACCGCTTTCATGTCGGCGAAGGTCAAGAGATAGAGCTTCTTGAGCAGCGCGGGGGTTTCCACCATCCGGGCAAATTCCGCGATCACGGTTTCGTCGGAGAGGTCTTTCCGTTGGGCGATAGAAGACATGTGTAAGTGGTGTTGGACGAGGAAGTGCCATTCCTGCGTCTCGTCCGGCGGTAGTTGCCAGCGCGCGGCGGTGGCAAGGGTCATCGCCGCTCCGCGTTCATCGTGGTCGTGGCCGTGGCCCTTGCCGACATCGTGGTAGAGCATGGAGAGGAAGAGAAATTCAATTTTGTCGATTTCGCGAATGACCTGGGTGAGCAGTGGATGGTCCGCTTTGTATGCCCCATCGCGCAGTCGCTCCAGTTCGACGATGCCACGAAGGGAATGCTCATCGACCGTGAAGAAATGGTACATGTCGCGTTGCGTTTGCCAGCGCAGCCGACCAAATTCCGGCAAGAGCCAGCCCAGTACGCCCAGGTTGTGCATGGTCGTGAGGGTGGAAGAAACGCGCTGCTTCCACGCGAGGACGGCAAAGAGCGCCGCCCGTGCCTCTAGCGTATCGCCCAAGGCTGGGGGCAGTTGATGGACGTGGTCGGCGAGGAGGCGTTGCGTCTCGCGCGCGACCCGCACCTCATGCCGTTGCGCATCGTGAAAAACAGTAATGGCGTTTAATGGGTCGGTGGTCAGGATCGCGGCATCCGATACAACCAAAGTGCCATCAAGAATCCGCACGCCATTGCGGATCTCTCGCCCACCGGGACGGCTGAAAAAACCAGCGAACCGCCGCATGGGCTGGCAGCGTTCAAGCAGCATCTCCGAGAAGGTGGAGATGGTGGTGGCATGACGATAGTATTCCCGCATGAAGCTGGGGACATTGGCAAAGCCTAACGCGGGAGCAAGGGAATCCTGCCGCTCAAAGGTGAGCAGGTCTTGCTCCGCGTGTTCGGACAGATGCAGGGCATTACGGACCCACCACAGAAAATCGCGCGCGGCTTCCACCTCCTTGAGCGTCGCGGCCGCGAGCACGCCTTTAGGAATGAGTTCGCGGAAGTCGCGAATCTTGAACTTGACTTTCGCCAACCACCCGGCGGTATGCAAATCGCGCAACCCGCCTTTCCCCTCTTTAAGGTGCGGCTCCAAGACGTAAATCGAGTCCCCATAGCGGCGATGTCGATCTTGGCTTTCTTGCGCTTTCTCCTGAAAGAAGCGGTCGGCATTTTTGTTGACGATCTCTCGCTCCAGCGCGGTGGTGAACTCGCCCGCTAATGGTTCATCGCCACATAAATAGCGGTAGTCGAGCAAGGAGGTTTTGACCTGGAAGTCCTGGTTGGCCAGACGGACACATTCACGGATGCTCCGCACGGCATGTCCCACCACGAAGCCAGCGTCGAGCAGGCTGTAGTACAACGTCTCACAGATGGTTTCGACGTAGGGCGTGATCTTCCAGTGATACAAGAAGAGGAGGTCGATGTCGGAATAGGGGTTGAGCTCCCCGCGCCCATACCCACCTTGCGCCAACACCGTGCAGCGTTGATTGAGCCGTGGATTACGCTGGACATAGATTTGGGAAGCGGCGGCGAAGAGGTACTGAATCAAGTGGTCGATGTGCCGCGTGTAGAGTGTGACAATCCCACTGCCCGTCACCCCAGCGGTATGCTGCGTGGCGAGCTCGGCGAGCACCCGCGCGTGATACTCCTTGCTAATCGCGCGCAGATTGAGGGGCGGATCGGTCGCCTCATCCAAGTTGCTTGGTGGCAGTGGTGGGAGGGCAATCGTGATGGACGTGGGGATTGCCTGCGAAAGAGTTGCATCTGTTGTCATGGAGAAACCTCACAAATCACCGGTGGCATTGTCTCGCAAGAATCGCGCGATCCCTTGGAAGAGTCCTTCGGCCAGCACCTCTTGATAGGCGGAGGTTCCCAACCGTTTCCCTTCAATCGCATGTGAGAGGAACGCGGTTTCGACCAGCACACACGGCATGTGCGCGCCAACCAGGACATAGAAGGGACCCTTTTTGACTCCCAGATCGCGGGCGTCAGGATAGTGGCTGCGTGCGTGGTTGACAAGCGAGCGCTGGAGCGATTGCGCGAGCGCGATGGACTCTTCCGATTTGCCAGTTTGGATCAGGTCACTGAGAATCAACGCGAGATCATTACCACGCCGTTTCTGGCCGTCACGCGCGAGATCGCGATTTTCGAGCCGCGCCAACCGCAGGGTCGCGCGATCATTGGTGTTGTTGAGGTAATAGGTTTCAATGCCGTGGGTCTCGCTATTCGGGCTCGCGTTCGCATGAATGGAAATAAAGAGATCGGCTTTCGCGGTATTGGCCTTGGCGGTACGTTCTGGCAATGGGATAAACACGTCACGACTCCGGGTGAGCATGACTTCGACCGGCAGGCGATCGCGTAACTTGTTCGCGAGCCGTTTGCTAATCGCCAAGACGACATGCTTTTCCCAAATATCGTGGAGCCCATGAGCGCCAGGATCGTGCCCACCATGTCCGGGATCAAGCATGATGCGATAACGACGCCCGGTGGCAGTGCCGGGCAC
>JABFSC010000373.1 GCA_013140885.1 Deltaproteobacteria bacterium
CGATTTCACGGTAGACATAGCGACGGAGAATTTTGCCCATGAAGGCGCATCCTAAGAAAAAAGACCAAGATTGTAAATCACGAACGCTGTATGGCTGGCATCCCGTGCACGAACATTTGCGCGCGCACCCGCGCTCGTGCACCGAGGTCTATCTGCTCCCGTCGTTGCAAGGATCGGTGATCGACCAACTGGCGCACGCCGCGCGGGTGCCGGTGCGCTATGAATCGCCGACCTTTTTCGAGACGTTCACGCAAGGGGGCGTGCATCAGGGTGTGGCCGCGCGGTTGCAACCGTTCCCGTATGTCTCGCTGCAGAGCATGCTTGAACGCGAGCCAGATATTGTGTTGGTGCTGGATAACATTATTGACCCCCGCAATCTCGGCGCGCTGCTCCGCACGGCGGAAGGAGCTGGGGTGGGCGGTGTGATTCTTACTTCGGCACGTTCGGCGTCTCTTTCGCCGTTGGTGGAAAAAGTGGCGACTGGAGCGACGGCCTACCTGCCGATTTGTCGAATTGAGAATCTCGCGCGGACGCTCTCGACCGTGCGCGAGCGAGGGTATTGGACGGTTGGCTTGGTGCCGGAAGCCACCATGTCACTGTACGATCTGCCCAGCTTCCGCAAAATCGCGCTGGTGATGGGTGGTGAAGAAAAAGGGGTTCGACAATTGACGCAACAACTGTGTGACTGCCTGGTCTCGATTCCGATGCGTGGCAAGATCGCGTCGCTGAATGTGTCGGTTGCCGGAGCTATCGCTTTGTATGAACTTGTCCGCCGGGGCCAGACGCGGAAATGAGTTTCGTAAGCGTTCAGCCATGAGGAAAAGGCAAAAGTGAGACTTGGGACTTGAGACATGCGATTGGCTTTTTCTTTCGCTTGACACTGCCCGCCATTGCGGGTGTTGCCCACACAGCCTTGAAGCCTTCGCTTCTCACAAGGAGCGGTGCACGGCGAGACTCCTTGTGAGAAGCCCGCAGCACCTGTTCTCAACCGCGCGACAAGGGGGATCGAAGTGAGCACCTGGGCCACTACATCGTCACCACGGACGACCGCCACACCTGGCGGTGAATTGCACTCAACGCCCCCGCGTCTTTTCTCCGTTTCTCCGTTTCTCCGTTTCTCCGTTTCTCCGTTTCTCCGTTTCCCTATGTCTTCTCATACTAGAGTTTATTCCGATTAGGTCATGGGGAGCCAAGGGGAGAGGCGGAGCCGAAAGTTATGCAGGGCACGGCAGAGTTCCATGACCAAATCCCGCAAGCCGGCTTTGAGCAAGCGCAGCGTGTCTTTCAGAATCCGGCAGCGCTTGACACTACTATTGACATGCTCAATGCGCACCCGGCGCCGGGCCACTCCTTGATTAGCAGCTTTCTGGTCTGGGGTCAGCTCCTGGTTGCGGGGTTTCTTGGTCGGCCTCACGATCTCCACCTGGGGCGGGTGTGATTAAAAGTGCGGGGCATGTAATTGCTCCATAAGGCCGGGGAAACAGCCGGTGACTCCGTCCGTACTCCCCGCCATTGGACCCTTCAAGGTGATTGAGCAGCGGCGCGGATGAGAGCCGGCAGGGGCGGGAGGAGCTGGGTATGCGCAAGACGATCCTGCAGATAGTGCCAGAAGGACACCCCCAGCTTCTGGCAGGTCTTCTTCAAGCTCAGAAACGTATCCCGGGCCGCCCGGCCCGCCTCGCTGCGGGTGGTCGCACTAATCTTGCGTTTCTTGACGTAGTCGCGAATGTCATTCTCGCTCAGGTTGTTGTGCAGCGGAATCTCCGGGCGCTCCAGCACCAGGAGTAACTCGGCTTTGTTGGCGTGCAGGCGCTGCAGGGCGAGATTGAGGGTTTGGAACCCCGTGCGCTGGGTGAAAATGGCGTCAAAGCGCTCCCGCAACGCCCGTTTGGTGTCCGCCGCAGGCGCCAGCTTGAACGCCTGGAGGTCGTGATAGAACCGCCAGATTTGGTCCCGCACCGCCGCCTGCGCCGTGCGATTGGCCTCACTAAAGGGCAGCAGCGTGTGAATGGTGCGCTCCGCGTGAATCCAGCACAGGGCATGGAGAAAGCCCGCGACCTTGAACTGCCCGGCATCATCACTGACAATCACCAACTCCGGCGACACCCCGTGCGTGAGCAGACTGGCTACCAGCGCCCCTTCGGTGGCAATGCGCCGGTGGCGCTCCGTCGTCAGTCCCACGGCGTGCAAGTGCGCGTCCCACTCGCCTTGCGCCCCCCAGGTGTGGTCGTCCGCAAACAACCCCAACTGCGCATGGGGCAGCTGCTGGTGGTGCATATACGCCCGGGCCGGGGCGTCGATCACATAGGCCGTCTGGTCGGCGCGCAGCAACTCCAGAAAGTTGATCCGACTCTTGCTCTCGGTGCTGGCAAACCAGGCAAACAGCTCATTGCCGATATGCGGGCAGTACCCGTTCTGGCCTTGATGGCGGGCCACCGTATCGTCCACATGGATATACGCCGACACCGCCAGCCCGACCTGGAGTAGCTCCGCTTTCTCGGCGTGGACCGCCTCTTGCCTCTCCGTGAGGAGTCGATTGAGTTGCCCGGAGGAAATCTGCACCCCAAAGTCCCACAGTTGCTTTAAGATCAACGGTTGCGATACGTGTTGCTGAGAGTATTGCAGCAGAATGTAACTTCTTAGCGCGGCGTCGAAATGGCTGCCCTGCACCGCGCTCGGTAACTCGCCCAGCACCGTCTCGCCCGTCGGCGTCTGATAGCGGGCGCGGCGATACCGGATGTTGTGCAGCCGGATCCGCAGCCCCTGCACTACATAATCTTCATATCCTTTGAAGAGCGCCCCCACTGGAAGCTGGGCCGGCTCCAGAAGACGGGTCTCGTGGATTTCCAGCGCTTTGGCCTGCTTGACGTGAGTGCCCCGGCGGACTCGACGCGCCGGCTCTTCCCCGGGGGGCGTCTCTTTCGTCAGCGTGCTCGGTTTGATCTGGGGGCGGGGCTTCTCGCCTTTGAGAATCGCGATCTCGTCCTTTCACTGCACCACTGTCTCTTCCAGCAGCACAATGCGCTCCTGCT
Source organism: Deltaproteobacteria bacterium (assembly GCA_013140885.1). Classification (GTDB taxonomy): domain Bacteria; phylum Desulfobacterota; class Binatia; order Bin18; family Bin18; genus JABFSC01. The sequence goes on from JABFSC010000373.1 coordinate 3,033, forward strand.
GGTGCTGACACACCTCCAACACCCACTCTAAGGTCGGGCCGTGCTCCGCAGGGGGAATCGCGTCGTAACTCGGCAGTGCAAAGACTGGCCCTTTCCCGC
>JABFSC010000635.1 GCA_013140885.1 Deltaproteobacteria bacterium
GTTGCGTACAGTTTATGAACCATGTCCAATCTCATTAACAGTCGCGCGGGCGCGACACCTCCTTGGTCTTGGCTCATCCTGATGGCCTGGCGTGACAGTCGTGGCAGCCGCCACCGACTGCTGCTCGCCACATTTGCTATCACGATTGGCATCGCCGCCCTTGTCGCGGTCAGTTCCTTTCGCGCCAATGTTGAGGACGCCGTGCACCAACAAGCGAAATCGCTGCTGGGCGCGGACATCGCCATCAGTCTTCAGCAAGCCTTCCCGCCTGACGTGGAGCAGATCATCTCCGCTCTCAGTGGCGAGCAGGCGCGGGAGCTGAGTTGCGCGTCAATGATCGTGTTTCCCAAAGACGGCGGGACCCGTCTCGCGCAGGTGCGCGCGGTGGCGGGCAATTTCCCATTTTACGGGCTACTGGAAACCATCCCGCCAGAGGCGAAGCACACGTTCCGTTCTGGATTTCATGCGCTCGTCGATGACAACTTGCTCTTACAATTCGCCGCGCAGGTAGGTGATGCCATCAAAATTGGCGAGGCGACGTTTCAGATTGTCGGGCGACTCAAAAAGATTCCCGGCGAAGCCGTGGCGGCGGCACTGATTGGTCCCCGTATTTACATTCCGCTGGCGACGGTGGAGGCCACCGCCCTGTTACAAAAAGGTAGTCGCGTGACCTACAAAGCCTATCTCCGCCTCCCAGCCGGAACCGACCCAGATCAGCGCCTCGCGCCGTTCCAAGCACAACTGAATACGCTGCGGGTCGATAGCGAGACCGTCACCACCCGTGCCGCACGAGTTGGCAAAGTCATGACCAATCTTTCTCGCTTCCTCAGTTTGGTGGGATTCGTGGCGCTCCTGCTGGGCGGTATTGGTGTCGCCAGCGCGATGCACGTACACGGGCAGGATAAGCTCGCGACGGTGGCGCTCCTGCACTGTCTCGGTGCCACCCCACGGCAGACGTTGGCGGTGTACTTCCTCCAGACCCTCGGCCTCGGTGTCGTGGGTGGTGTCGTGGGGGTCGTGTTGGGCCTGACCGTGCATACGCTCTTACCGGCACTGTTGCACGATTTTCTCCCGGTGCGGATTGTCCTTGCTTTTTCCTGGTGGGCGGTCATTCATGGACTGCTCGCGGGGGCAATTCTCACACCGCTGTTTGCCTTGGGGCCACTCCTCATGGTCCGTCGGGTCTCGCCGTTACGCGCGCTGCGATCCGCGGTTGAGCCGGACGCAACCCAGCAGCTGACGCGGGATCCACTCCGCTTGCTCGTCGTTGGTCTCATCGTGCTCTACATCGCCGGGTTTGCCTTCATGCAGACGGCCCGGTGGACCCATGCTCTGATATTTTGCGCGTCGTTACTTGTGGCGTTCGCCTCTCTCATCGCCGTGGGCAAACTGCTCATGCTCCTGGCGCGCGCCTCCCTGCCGGAGTCCTGGCCATACCCGTGGCGACAGGGATTCGCGAACCTGTTTCGGCCGCATAATCAGACCCTGGTGCTAATTCTCACGCTTGGCGCGGGCACGTTCTTGCTGCTCACCCTGCTCCTGGTGCAACAGTCCCTCTTGCAACAAGTCACCCATATCAACGAGACCAACCAGCCGAATCTGGTCCTGTTTGACATCCAGAGTGACCAACGCGAGGCGGTGAACACACTGGTGCGGACCTCACAGTTACCCGTGCTGCAAGACATCCCGCTGGTGACTATGCGCTTGGCCGCAATCAAGGGCAAAAGCGTCGCGGACTTACGGAATACCAAGGACAAATCGACTCCGGATTGGGTCCTCCAGTGGGAGTATCGGTCAACCTATCGCGCGTACTTGATTGACAGTGAGACATTAGTGGCTGGGACGTGGTTTACGCCCGTGGCAAGCCCTCCCGCGCGCGTGCCGATTTCACTGGAGGAGGAACTCGCGCGAACCTTGGACGTCACGCTTGGCGACGAAATCGTCTTTGATGTGCAAGGCGTGCCAATCACCACCATCGTCCAGAGTCTCCGCAAAGTAGATTGGAACCGCATCCAACCGAACTTCTTTGTCGTCTTTCCGACTGGGGTGTTGGAAACCGCTCCGCAAACATACGTCCTTTTGACCAAAACCCTGACAACGGAACAGTCGGCCACGCTACAACGCACGGCGGTCCAGCGGTTTCCCAATGTGTCGGCGATTGACCTGACCGTGATCCTGCAGACGCTTGACGCCATTCTTGGACGGGTGATGTTCGCGTTGCGGTTCATGGCGTTGCTCAGCCTGGCGGCGGGTGGAATTGTCCTGATCGGGGCCGTGCACACGACCTACGCGCAGCGCCTGCGAGAGACAGTGCTGTTGCGCACGTTAGGCGCCTCGCGTGGCCAATTACGGCGGATTCTGTTGGCCGAATATCTCTTACTAGGCGGGTTTGCCGCCGGGGCGGGCATGCTGCTCGCCGTCGTCGCGAGTTGGGCATTGGCTCGGTTTCTCTTCGAGGTGACGTTTGCTCCGTCGCTGGCGGTCCTGGGACTGACACCTCTGTTGATGATCGGCCTGACCGTGCTCATCGGCGTGGTGGGCAACCGCACGGTGCTCATGCACCCGCCGCTTGAAGTCCTGCGTGGGGAAGGCTGAGCTTCCGCTACTGCCCATCCGCAAGAGAAGGACTTGCGCGCGCGGAGCATACCGAGGCACGACGCGCACGCGGCGCTTTACTTGTCCTTAGCGCAAGAGTCTGCTACGGTGCGGCCTCGTTGTTCGGTTCTTGCCGTTCGTAATACTGAGCTGGTTCGATACAGATGAGGCCCCGGGAACCCTCTCACAGGTTCCGGGGCCTTTTTTTTCGGAGGAGTGCTATGGCTACGAAGTTATTTGTCGGAAATCTCTCATTTCAGGCAACCAATGCGGATTTGGAAGATTTATTCCGCCAAGTCGGTACGGTCACCTCGGCAACTATTCTTATGGATAAAATGACCGGTAAGTCGCGTGGATTTGGATTTGTCGAAATGTCCACGAGCCAAGAGATGGAGCAGGCAGTCCAGCGTTTCAACGGCACCGAACTCCATGGCCGTGCCCTCACGGTCAATGAAGCAAAACCACAGGAGCCACGCACTGGTGGTGGTGGCGGTGGCCGATCCTTTGGCGGTGGCGGCGGTGGTGGCGGTG
>JABFSC010000271.1 GCA_013140885.1 Deltaproteobacteria bacterium
GGGTGTAAGCGAAAGGAAAGAGTTGTTCGGGATAGACATGACTCCAGCGCTGGAAGGCGGTCTGGTTCGGTTGTGCGAAGCGATAATTGAAAAAGCCGCCGCCCGCGCCATTGATGTACGGCATCATCCCGTCAAACACCCGCCGCTGGTGTTCGTCCTCATTGAACCCGTCATGCAAAAAGGGACGCTGAAAACGCCCGGACTGCGATAACCCAGTGGCAATGGTCCACCGCAAGGTGCCGGCGACCGGGTTCGCGGTTCCCTGCGTATCGCGCTCGGCATGGCGCAGAAACGACACGACATCGCGCACGGCGGCAAAGCCCAGCGCGATGATTTTGGCGTTGGTGGCGGGATAGACAAACTGATAAATCCGCCCGCGCGCAAAAGGCGTCTTTCCCGCCGGGCGTAACCCAATGGTCGAGGCGTCGAGATATTCCCAATCCGTGGGTGGAATCACCGTGGGTGGATCGCTCCGGTACGCGCGTACCGTGAGCGTCGCCCGCGATTGATCGAGCGTCGCGGCGGGATAGGTCAGCGGCCAGCTCATCACCGCGGTGCCAGGAGCGACGTGCCGGGCATTTTCCGCCATGATCTCTTCGAGTGAGGGGCCGACCACGGGCTTGCCGTCCACCGCGGCGACTGGCACGCGCATGGTCATCCGCCCGTCTCCGGCTGGCACGGTGGCATCCCATCCGGTCCAGACCACCGTATAGCCTTGCCGCATGAGGTACCCGGTGCCCGCGTCCTCCGCCGTGGTGGGATCATTGATTGGTGGGAATTGGGGAGGCGCGCGGAAGGGGAAATTGAGCGGCAGATAGGTCATCTTGTTGCCACGGTTCGTCACATCATAGAGCAGGACCTGATTGCCGCGTGTGGCGTCAATGGGCTTCAGGATGGCGATGTCCACATCGTATTCCACTCGGCCCCGCGCGTTACGCGGCGCCAAGGCGATGTCCGTAATCACCATGTTGAGCGGGCTCTCGGGATCGAGTTCGCCAAACGCGCGCCCCACGAGTTGCTGGTACTGCCCAACCTCACCAAACGATAGCCCATCGAAGGCGGGAGACTGGATACGATCAATAACGATTTTTGTGATCATGAAGTCAGCTCCATAGTACGGTAGGCGTGAAGGAAATTTTGTAAGCGTTCAGCTTTCAGCGCTCAGCAGTCAGCCAGACAAGAAAATACAGAAGCGTTAGTCCAATCTCACACACACGAAAGGCTCCAGGGTACGGATCACCTTGTTTTGCTGAAAGCTGATAGCTGACGGCTGAACGCGTATGCGCTTTTTAATTGTCCGCGACCTCTCCACAGAACACACGAACACGAAGCGTGAGAGCACGGCGACTCGGTCACGTTCCACAAAACGTCTGTCGCACGCGCTCATGAGGAGCCGGTGGGTTGGCATACTCCGCATATTCGGGCTTCTCGGCGAATGGCGTGGAGAGCACCGCGAGTAACGTCTCGAGTGGCGCGAAGTCCCCTTGTTTGACGGCGGCGTTGAGGGCGGCCTCGACGCGATGATTGCGCGGGATGAAGGCGGGGTTGTGAGCGCGCATCAACCGGGCCGCGTCTTGCGACGAAGAGGACTCTTGCGCAAGCCGTGCCCGCCAGCGCGTCACCCATGCCTCGAAGCCCGCTGGCGCTTGAGCACCTTCCGCCACCGCGCACAGCAGACGAAACGTGTTGGTGTAATCCGCCTCCTGTTCTCGCATCAGATGTAGCAACGCCTGGACGAGTCCAGCGTCGTCGGGCTGCTCGGTGGTGAGACCGAGCTTGGCGCGCATCCCGCTCAGCCAATACTGTGCAAATCTCTCGGGGAATTGGTTGATCGTCTCTTCGGCGAGCGCGATGGCTTTTTCGCGACTCGTATCGAGCAGCGGCAACAAGGTGTCGGCGAAACGCGCGAGATTCCATTGGGCGATGCGGGGCTGGTTGCCAAACGCATAGCGGCCATGATGATCAATGGAACTGAACACGGTCGCGGGATCGTAGGTATCCATGAATGCGCAGGGACCATAGTCAATGGTTTCACCGGAAATGGTCGCGTTATCGGTATTCATCACCCCGTGAATGAACCCCACCTGCATCCACCGCGCGATCAGTGCCGCTTGGGCGTCACACACCGCCGCTAGCAGCGCCAAGGCGGGATTGGGCGACCCTTGCAAAGCTGGGTAATGCCGAATGAGCGCGTACTCCACGAGGATCGTAATCGCCTCCTCATCGTCGCGCGCGGCGAAATACTCAAACGTGCCGATGCGAATATGACTCGCGGCCACGCGGACGAGTACGGCTCCTGGGAGCGTGGTCTCGCGGAAGACTGGCTCACCTGTAGTGACCGCCGCCAGCGTGCGCGTGGTGGGAATCCCCAGCGCATACATCGCCTCGCTGATGATGTATTCACGCAGCACGGGCCCCAGGGCCGCGCGACCATCACCACGGCGCGAGAAGGGCGTTTGACCCGCGCCTTTCAGATGCAGATCGCGGCGCTGGCCATCACGGCCAATGATTTCGCCGAGCAGGATCGCTCGTCCATCTCCCAGTTGCGGCACGAAATTGCCGAACTGATGCCCGGCGTAGGCCATCGCCAACGGTTCGGCCCACTCGGGCACGCGCGTCCCGGACAGGAAGGCCGCGCCCGCATCACTCGCCAGTCGGGTTGCGTCCAATCCTAACTCCTCGGCCAGGGGATAGTTGAACTTGACGATGCGCGGGCTGTGCACCGGGGTAGGCTTGAGCCGCGCGTAAAATCGTTGCGGCAAGCGGGCGTAGCTGGTATCGAACTGTCCGCCTCCGAACTCGGAGGCACGAGCGGTGATGTCGGTTGCTGATGTGAGTGGCATGGGACTCCCATTTTCTCCCGAGCGAACAGCACGGGATGTGTCGTGAGATTGAAGGTGATTTCGCGAAATGCATATTCTACAGCGGTTTGCACTTGAACGAAGAGAGAAAGTAGGCCGGAATAAGCGGAGCGTTTCCGGCATGTGCGCTCGCGCCGGGAACGGCCTCCGGCCTTATCCCGGCCTACGGAAAGAGATGTCTCTTCGCTCGAATGAAAACCGCTATATTTCTGGAAATCGCCTTACCGCAGGTTGTATACTTTCGCCACATTCTCACCGATGACCTTCTGGCGTGTTGAGGCCGACATCGGCTCCACGAGCTCGCGCAGCTCTTCCATGTAATTGCCTGGGTGATCGAAGTGCGGAAAGTCAGAGGCCCAGAAGAATTTGTCGGCTCCGACAAACTCCACGACGTGGCCGAACGCCTTCTCATCTGGGTCCCCGGATATCCAACATTGACGCTCAAAGTAGACACTGGGCTTCTCCTTGAGGCGGACCGTGTCGCCGAGTGGACTGTCATACACCGCATCCATGCGGTTCAGCAGGTATCCCGCCCAGCCAGCACCGGACTCCAATACGATGACTTTTACCTTGGGAAAGCGATCAAACAAGCCATATTGGAACAGCGCGGTGAATGCTTGTAAGGGTCCCTGCGCTCCGTGCACGTTATGGTGCCAGAGTGCCCACTTCATGTCGTGAAACCGTTGGTGCACCCGTTTGGCCGGTGGTTCGCCACTGGGGTGAATCCCCACGGGGATGTCCATCTCCTGCGCCTTGGCCCAGAACGCATCGTAGTCGGGATGGGCGTGGGATTTATACGTCGGTGTGAACGGCACGAAGAACGCGCCCCGGCATCCACTCTTGACCGCGCGCTCCAGCTCGCGGGCGGCTTCCTGGGGATCACCAAATGAGATGTGGGCGATGGGCACGAGCCGGCCGTTGGAATCCGCGCAGAAATCCACCACCCAGCGATTGTACGCGCGAGCGAACGCGGCTTGCAGTGCGAGGTCGGGTAAATCCTCGGCCTCCCATATCAGCCCCAGACTCGGATAGATGAGGGCCTTTTCCAACCCTTCTTGGTCCATGCGGGCGAGCCGCTCCTTGGGGAACATGGAGCCAAACGGGGCCTGATTCATGTACGTCTTTTCGGGGCTGGGTTCGAGGTCTTTGCCGCGTTTGCCCATGGCGCCGGACATCGATAACTGCCCAGGACGCATGTATTTCGCTGGTGCGCCGCCCAGCTCAAGCACTTCGAGTCCGTCGTGATTCATGCGCAAGCGGATCGTGCGGTCACGGAACTGGGGGTCGATATATTTTTCCCAGAGATCGGGCGGTTCGAGGATATGGCCGTCAGCATCGACGGCACCAGAATAGGGAAACTGTTGTGTGCTGTTCATAGTGCTCCTTTCTTTTGCGGTAGTGACAGTCGGCGGTGAAGGCAAGAATCCCTCACTCGCCTGCTCTTGTCAACTTGTGACGAGGTCCTCGGCATCGCGGCGTGGATTTCCTGCCCGCGTCTCCATGACAGAGGGCGGAAAAACATGGCGCTCAGCCTTTACCGTGTGAGTCCGCGTCCTCAACCAAAGACCAATGCGGGAACAATTAAAGAAAAATTAAAGAACTTTGTAAGGATTTCTCTTCTCCTGGTTCGTAAAACTCATCACCAAGCGCAACACAAACCTCCGCGAGAGGAACACATCCTTCGCATCAAGTGAAAAGCGGATGCGCCGACACTCCGGGCACTACACGTGTTTCGACCGCGGAGATGGAAAGGAGGGCCTTGAACGGACACACAATCAGAAACATTGGCGATGGAGCCGGGACGCGCGTCCCAGAGGATCAACCATATAAAAGAGAATAGGAGAATCGTATGAAAAAGTCTCACTTCAGAACTCTGGTCGCCACCGCTGCGCTCGTCCTTGGTCTCAGTGCTGCCGGGTCCGCCCACGCGGATATCTACGGCGGATTTCTTGGAGGCGCGGTGCCGAATGCGAGTGCGACGGATGTCTATGGCGTGACCTGCCCGATCGGTACCACGAGCGTGCAAGCCAACGTGAATGACGGGGCTGGTGCTGGCGTTGAGGTCAGCGTCCAGGTGATTAACCCCACCGGACGCGCCATTAGCGCGAGCGCTCCAGACAGCGGCGGCCCTTCTGGGCTCGTCGTCTTGGCTGGTGGTCCTGGGAATTATCTGGTCACCGTCCATAAGGACGCGCTGGCCAATGAAGGGTATGTCGTATTCATGGACTGCTATATCGGTGCTGTCGCCATTGCTGGCAATCAGTCAGTTCTGGTTCAGAACCAATAATGACGCAATCGCCATACGCCAGGACCTCCATCATTCCACGGAACATTGGCCCACTTCGTAACCGAGAGTGAGAAATCCCCCCGCGCCGCGCGGGGGGATTTGCGGCACTGTGCCACGGTCGTGTGGTTCGATTGTATCTCTCATCACCATCTTTTTCTCTCAAGGAGGTCCCTATGAAACGCAGAGTCCAGCAAACGATTATGGTCCTGAGCCTGGTGTTGTTGGCCGTCAGCACGGCCAACAGCCAAATCATTCCGGGCAACACCACGGCCTTTGGCGACGGAGCACTCTCCTCCAACACGGGCTACCTCAACACGGCCTTCGGCTTCCAAGCGCTCTTCGACAACGACGGCGACTTCAATACGGCCAGCGGCTTCCAAGCGCTCTTCGACAACGACGGCGACTCCAACACGGCCAGCGGCTTCCAAGCGCTCAAGGCCAACACCACGGGCGACTCCAACACGGCCAGCGGCTCCCAAGCGCTCCAGGCCAACACCACGGGCTACGCCAACACGGCCAGCGGCTCCCAAGCGCTCCAGGCCAACACCACGGGCTACGCCAACACGGCTAGCGGCTTCCAAGCGCTCTACGCCAACACCACGGGTTTCTCCAACACCGCCAGCGGCGCCAATACACTCCGGTCTAACACCACGGGCCATTCCAATACGGCCAGCGGGGGTCAGGCGCTCCGCAGCAACACCACGGGGCACTCCAACACCGCCAGCGGGATCGAGGCACTCTTCGCCAACACCACGGGTTTTTACAATACGGCCAGCGGCTCCCATGCGCTCCGGTTAAACACCACGGGCAACTCCAACACGGCTAGCGGCGTCGAGGCGTTACGCAGGAACACGACGGGCTCCAACAACACCGCCAGTGGGGTTCGGGCGCTCACCTCCAACACCACGGGGCACTCCAACACCGCCAGCGGGGGCGAGGCACTCTTCGCCAACACCACGGGTTTTTACAACACGGCGAGCGGTGTTTCCACGCTACGCTCCAATACGACGGGCTCCAACAACACCGCCAGCGGTGCCCAGGCGCTCTACGCCAACACCACGGGCTCCAACAACACCGCCAGCGGCACCTCTGCGCTACGCTTCAACACGACGGGGACCGCCAACACCGCCAGCGGCTTGAGTGCCCTCAACTACAACACCACGGGCTCTCACAACACGGCCAGCGGCTACCTAGCGCTCGGGGCTAACACCACGGGCCATTCCAACACGGCCAGCGGAGTCCTGGCCCTGCGCTTCAACACGACGGGGACCGCCAACACCGCCAGCGGCTTGAGTGCCCTCGACTCCAACACCACGGGCTCTTACAACACGGCTAGCGGCTACCACACCCTCACGGCGCTTACCACCGGCTCCAATAACACCGCGCTAGGGCGGGACGCCGGGAGCTTGCTGACCAGTGGCAGTGATAACATTTACTTGGGCCACCCTGGGGTGGCGAGCGAATCCGCTACCCTACGCTTGGGGGACGTCCAATCGCGGGCGTTTATCACAGGGGTCTTCGGCACGCCGATCAGCGGCAACACGGTGATTATCGACAGTGCCGGACAGTTAGGCGTGTTGGTGTCATCGGCGCGCTACAAGCAAGACATCACGCCGGTGACGACGCAGAGCGCGAAGGTGCATGAGTTGCGCCCGGTAACGTATCGCTACAAGACGGAGCCCGATGGGCCGATGCAATACGGTTTGATCGCCGAGGAAGTGGCACGGGTGTATCCAGAGTTAGTGACGCGAGACGCGGACGGAGTGATCGAGGGGGTACGTTATGAAGCGTTGACGCCGCTATTACTGAAGGAAGTGCAAGACCAACACCAGCGGATCGCCACGCAAGCACAACAACTCGCGACCCAAGCTGAGCAGATCCAGGCGGTCTTGCGGCAGGTGGCGGAGTTGCAAGCGCGGAACGACACCTTGCAAGCGGTGGTGGAGCGCATGCCGGGCGCCGAGGTCGTGGCCCTGACATCGGCGGCGGGGCCGCGGTAGCCACGGCGGAGCGCAATCAACAACTCAAAACATGAAGAAGGAACGCCTCGCGGCCCAAGAGCGATTACGTGCGTCTTTTGTCCCGGATGCGAGGCTTGCGCCCCTGAAGATGGGATGGTTGTGGTGGGCGTTTTCCTCTGTTCACGACGGCCAGACGGAGAGGTGGGGACAGTGCCGTGCCCGCTGTTCTCTCGCCGGACAGCTCTTGATTCATGGTCGTGACCACCACGGAGTGCTCTTCCGGTGCGTCCTGCTCCGATTGTCGCGTGGGAAATCGCTTCTGGTTGGGCTGCGTTTCTTCTCGTCCCCCTTCCCGTGAGAGCGTGTCCAGCAGCGCCTTGGCTTCTTGCAGGTCCTTGGTGTCGAAGCCTTCGGTGAACCAGTCGTGGATCGCTGATAACACCTGGTGAGCCTCGCGCGCCTTGCCTTGCTTGTGCCACAAGCGAGCAAGACTGACGGTCGAACGCAGTTCAAAGGACTTCGCCTGTTGCTGACGGGCAACCGCAATGGCTTTGAGGAACCACGCCTCCGCCTCCCGCGCTACCCCATTAGGGGCTAGAGGCTTGAGACTAGAGACTTGTGGGATCAGGGAACCAACTTCTAGCTCGTGGGCCCTCGCCTCTTGTTGGAGGGTCACCTCGCCTTGTAATCGGTAAAGTTCCGCCTCCCAGAAGCGTTCTTCCGTTTTGTGGACAAATGCCTGGGCTTCGGAAAAGGTCGTGAGCGCTTCGGCGAATCTCCCGGTCCTCCCGTACGCTTCGGCCAGTAAAATTACATACGAGGACGATCCCAGTTCTTCTCCCGTGGCCCGGTAGGCGGTTAAGCCCTGGCGTATCTGCATGAGCCCGGCCTCGGGTTGGCCTTCCTCGGCGAAGCCCCACCCTTGTGAAATCGTTGCCATCGCGAACTGATGAGAAAATCCATACTCCGTGCAGAGGCCCAGCCACTCGTCTTCCAACTCGTGGCTCGCCTGCTGTTCGCCGCGGAGCCGATAGGTTCTCGCCGCCCAGCCGAGCGCGTACGCGAGACTAAAGGGATGCGCCAAGTCTCGTGCCAAGGTGAGGGTCTCCTGAATCCGTTGACGCGCTTGGTCTGGATACCCCAGCAACCACAACACAAACGCGAGCTGCGACAGGCTCATCACCCCAGGGTCATACAGGTGGCCAAGCGCACTGAGTTGCTGTGGCTTGTAGAGCGCGACGCTGCGCTCGAGATGGAGACGGGCTTGCGTGAAATCGCCCATGAACAGCAGCGGCACGCCGAGCGAAAAATGCGCGACTTGCAGGAAGAGGTCAAACTGGAGGCTCTCGGCCAGACGCATACGCTCCTCCGCCACACGGGAGGCGGCCCGCAATTCCGCTCGCAGGAGATGTAAGGCGTATGGTCCACCGAGCACCATGAAAAGTTGCGGCGGTCCCCCAACTTGTTTGCATAATTCGAGCGCGCGCGTATAGGCATGTTCCAGTTCCGGTGCGACATAGCCCTTCGTGGCGGCCAGCGGAGTACGCAGCAGGAGAGAGAGTCCGAGTTCTTGTTGCGCGCGTTCGGGGGTGTCGGGCTGTGTGTGGAGCAGCGCTATCGCGTGGGTGAGCAGCCGGATCGCTTCCACATGCGCGTTCTGTCGTATGGCGTTCTCGCCCGCGTGCCCCAGATACTGAACGGCCCGTGGCATATCCTGGCCTTGCTCGAAGTGGACCGCCAGTTCGGTGGCGATCTCCGTGGTCCGATTGCCATACGCCGCCTCGACACGCGCTCCCACCTGTCGGTGTATGCCAATACGGCGACCCGCCGACATCCGCTCATACAGCACCTCTTGATACAAGGCGTGCAGAAAGCGGTAGCGTGCCGCCACCGTTCCGTCTGGCCAGGTGCTCACCCCGTGCGCACGCAAGAACTGACCGCGCCGCGCGAGCGCTTCACACGTGGCTTCCACTCCAGCACTGTCCATCCCGAGCGCCACGGCCACCGCCGCCACCGAGAAGTCCATCCCCACCACACTGGCCGCTTCGAGCACCGCGTGTTCCTCTGGCGTGCTCCGCGTGAGCTGTTGCTCAATGAACCGCCGCAGTCCAGAGGGCACCTCGATCTTCCCTATCTCTCCAACGAGGTCCCACTGTCCGTCTCGTCGCGCAATGATTCCCTGTGTCACGAAATCCTTCACGACAGTAACCATGAAGAGCGGATTTCCCTCCGTCCGGTGATGCACAACCGCGCCAAGCGTGGTGGCGAAGGTGCCGCCGGCAAACTGTCTGGCCAGATACTCTCCGACATCCTCGGTCGTGAGCGACCGCACGCTGATCTCCTCGCACTGCCCATGCAGGTGCAACTCCTGCTTCACGGGGTATAGCGGATGCTCTCGCCTGAGCACGTCCGCGGGTCGATACGTGCCGATGATGAGCAACCGGGCTGGCGACTGACGGCGCGCGAGAAAGGAGAGCAGGTCCAAGGTCGAATAGTCACTCCAGTGCAAATCTTCCAACACCAGGATCACCGTGGAGTCGGTCGTCAACGCCTCGAGTGCGCCAGTCACCTCGCGCAGCATCCGTTCGTGAGTCGCGCCCACGACACGCCGTTGCAAAGCGGCCACGTCAGCCGTCCCGAGTACGGCGGGCATCTGCACGAGCCATGTCGGGGCATAGCGATCAAGGAGTTCGACAAGGTGGTCGCCTCCTGGGGCCCGGCACAGGTGCTCCAAGGCATCCAGAATGGGCAGATACGCTTCGCCCGCTCCGTAATGCTCAATGCACTGCCCCCGCGTAATCCAGGGGACGGGGG
>JABFSC010000514.1 GCA_013140885.1 Deltaproteobacteria bacterium
GTCAACATGAGCAACAACCCTGTCCAAGAGTATTTCAGCGACGGCCTCACTGAGGACCTTACCAGCGATCTCTCCCGCATCTCCAGCCTCTTCGTCATCGCCCGCAACACTGCCTTCACGTACAAGGGGAAACCGGTGAATATACAGGACGTGGGGAAAGAACTGGGCGTGCGGTACGTGTTGGAAGGCAGTGTGCAGAGAGCTGGCCAGCAGGTGCGGATCACCACGCAGTTGATCGAGGCGACGACGGGCTATCATTTGTGGTCGCAGCGCTACGACCGTCCTCTGCAAGACCTCTTCGCGCTCCAAGATGAGATCGTGCAGAAGATCGTGACCACGCTGAAGCTGCAGCTCACGTTGCACGAGCAAGGGTACATCGTGCACAGACACACCGACAACCTGGAGGCCTACAATACCTTCTTGCGCGGGCAGGAGTATCATTACCGCTTCACGAAAGAGGCCAATATCCAGGGACGACAGATGTTCGAGAAAGCCATTGAACTAGACCCACAGTATGCCGAGGCGTACGCGTGGCTCGGCTTAACCTACCACGCGGAGTGGATCATGCACTGGAGTGCCGACCCCCAAACCTTGGAGCGAGCGTTGGCGCTGGCTCAACAAGCGCTTGCCCTGGACGACACTCTGCCTATCGCCCATTCGCTCTTGAGCTATGTCTATGTGCGGAAACAGCAGTATGACCAAGCCATAGCTGAAGGGGAGCGGGCTATCGCCCTCAATCCCAATAATGCCGACAGATATGCAGGACAGTCGAATGTGCTGCTCTACGCGGGCAGGCCAGAAGAAGCCCTGCGGGCGGTGGAGCAGGCGATGCGGCTCAACCCCCGCTGTCCACCCTGGTACTTATACCACGTGGGCTTGGCCTACCGCATGACCGGGCGGTATGCCGAGGCGATTGCCACGATGAAGGAACTCATCAGCCGGGACCCCAATCTTATCTATGCCCACCTTCACCTGGCTAGCAGCTACCTATGGCAGTGGATCGCTCAACAGAGCCCCGCTGCCCAGACGCTGGAGCCGGCAATGGCAGCGGTGCAACGGGCCGTGGCCCTCAGTGACTCCTACCATACAAACCACATGGTCTTAGGCTATATCTCTCTCTACCAACGGCAGTACGAGCAGGCCCTGGCGGAGATGGAGCGAGCTGTGGACCTTGCTCCCAACGAGGCGTTGAGCTACGCAACTCTGGCTGTCGTGCTGAGCTATACGGGTAGGACGGAGGCCGCCCTGGAGGCCGCCGCACAGACGCTGCGCCTGAAGTCCGAAGTTGCGGACGGCCACTTAGCAGACGTCGGCATAGCCTATGCGCTGGCCGGGCGCCATGAGGAGGCACGAGCCCCCTTGCAGCGCTACCTCAGCCGCCATCCCAACATTCTGCCTGCCCGTCTCATGCTGGCAGCGGTCTACAGCGAGTTAGGCCAAGCCGCCGAGGCGCGAGCGGAGGTGGTGGAAGTGCTGCGGCTGAATCCTAAGTTCTCACTGGAAGTGCACAGGCAACGAATGCCGATCAAAGATCCAGCGGTGCTGGAGCGGCATATTGCGGCGTTGCGCAAGGCGGGACTCAAGTAATTGCGGAATGCGGATTGTGGAAGGCCAGGAGCAAGAGGACGTTGCAGGGAAATGAAGGTTTTTACAGCCATGCACCGTCTATAACCTGTACTTCCCTGCAACGTCCCCAATTTATGACACGTGCGTCTGTTGAGCACTGGCGAACAAGTCGTCAGTGGCACCCAGCGGCGAGGCGAGATCCCCTCGCCCCGCCGCACTTCGTTATGGCAGAATCAGCGTGCCAGTAAACTCGCCAATACTAGAGCCAAACCCCTGGGGTGGGACGGCGTTCGCGTCAAATGCCTGAAAGAAGCCGACAAAACTATTCTTCCCATTTCCCGACGCTCCAGCAAACTTTCCTGTTCCACCAAGGGTGCTGTAGGTGCCAGAGCCGGTGAATCCTCCTACACTGTCGAAACAAAGCGTACGAGTGAGTGTCCGTGAATAGAGCTGGTCGCCATTGGGGAAGGTTTCGGTGTAAGTCCCAAATCCCTTCCCATTTTGCGCGTCAATGATGAACACGCCCCCAGGACACGCCGTAGTTGCACCAGTGGGGACTGTTTCGCTAACGCCCTGGTAGACGTACTTTCCTAGCTTATCCGTCGTCACTCCTGTTTCCCAACCAGCCGTCACTCCATCGTCATTCTGATCGATACGAGCGCTAAGAAAGGTTCCGGCGACCTTGCCTTTGAGGGGAATCTCCTTGGCGTCCACCCGGCCAATGCCTGCAACGAACAGAAATCCGAGCGCTGCGCCGATGATCAATCTTTTTTTACTGTCCATACAATTGCTCCTTCTTATGCGTGTTGTGGGTTATGTGTTTCCTGCTCACTCCTGACTGTTTCCTCGCTGCCTTCATTCTTTGACCCTCAAAAAGCCTCACCTCCTTTCTCTGAGCGGTTGTCATTGCGGCTGTTCTGTGAGAGGAGGGTAAGAAGTTCGCGGTCGAAAGTCATGGGGAAATTTGGGGATTACTATGGGATTATTTGGGTATGCCTGAGCAGGACAAAAATCGAGGAGAATCAGGGAGTTGCTTTGGCACCCATCGATTGGATGTGGTGCGCGGCCAGCTGTGGCGCGGGAAACAAGAAGTGAAGGTGGCGGGCAAAGTGTTCGCCGTGCTGCAGTATTTCGTCGCGCATGCGGGACAATTGGTGAGCAAAGACGAGTTATTGACGGCAGTATGGCCAGACACAATCGTGAGTGAGGCGACGCTCGCGTCGTGTATTCAGGATCTGCGCCAAGCGTTAGGCGATAAGGCAAAGAAACCCCGCTATATCGAGACCGTGCACGGACGCGGGTATCGGTTCATTGCGGAAGTCGTCAGCGGCCAGGAAGTAGTCAGGAGTCAGCAGTCAGTAGCCAGTATCCAGGGAGTAGCCAGTAGTCAGTATTCAGTAGACAGTAGAGAAGAACCGTCCGCTAACGGACAAGAGATGGATGCCGTCCTGCCGCAAGCGGGCATCCAGGAATTTCAAGCCGAAGCTTTAAGTGAATCTCCCTGGATTCCCGCCTCTGCGGGCATGACGCCGCTGCCCCCATCTCTTCAGCCC
>JABFSC010000163.1 GCA_013140885.1 Deltaproteobacteria bacterium
CCAGCCAATCGCCAGCGCGGCCAAGATAATGAGGGCACCCTCGAATCCAGCCGAGAAGGATTCGACTTTGCCATGTCCATAGGGATGGGTCCGATCCGGCGGTTCGGCGCTCAGTTGAATGCTGTACAAGGCGAAGAGGCTCGCGACGACATTGATGATCGACTCCAGGGCATCGGAAAAAATGGCTTTCGAGCCGGTCCAATAGGCGGCGAGAAATTTGACGCCCAGTAAGATGACCCCAACGACAACCGAAGCGGAGATCGCTCGACGGCGAAGGCGGAAGTCACTGGATAGTGGGGGAGCAAAGGTCTCCATGCTGTGGGGAGTGTAGCCAAAAAGAGTTGGATCGGCGAGAGGCTGACGAGTACGCAAGGTGGGCTGCGGAGAGAGGGGGACGAAACGGAGAATCGGAGACGGGGCGAACCGGAGCATAAGATGATTGCTCGTGCACCGCTGCCGATTCCCCGTTTCTTTTTTCCAGCGGTTACGCGGCTTTCTGCAAGCGCGCCTTACTCGGTGTCAGTTGGCAGGTGACAAGCTGTCCGCCTTTCATCACCACGTCCAGATTCTCGCGATCCTTGAGGACGCCGATGTCCTTGGCGGGATTACCATCGACCACGAGCAGGTCGGCCAGCTTGCCCGCTTCGATGGTGCCGCCTTCCTTGCCGAGGCCAAGCAGTTCGTAGCCATTCTTGGTCGCCCATGTAATCACTTCCAGCGGGGAAATGCCGGGCCCTTTGACGTAGGCTTCGAGTTCGGATGCGTACTCGCCGTGCGGCATCGCGCCGACACCGAAGTCGTCGCCAATGACAAATTTCACGCCCGCTTTCTGGGCCTTGGGAATGATCTGGTAGGAATGCTCCAGCCCTTTTGCCATCTCGTCGACGCCGCCGAAGCTGGCTTTGCCGGTCTTACGTTTCTCTTCGACCATCTTCCACGGAAAGTAGAGACTCGGCACAACGAAGGTGCCTTGTTTGAGCATGCCTTCGATGCACTCCTCATCCATCATGTCGCCATGATCGATCACGTCGATCCCCGCTTTGAGCGCGGCGAGGATGCCTTTCTTGGAAATGATATGGCCACGAATCTTTTTCCCGCGCTCATGGGCCGCTTCGGCGGCGGCGTCCATCTCGGCTTGGCTCATGGTCATCACATCGGCAGGCCACATCAGCCCATGTCCTCCGGTGGGATACAGCTTAATGATCTCCACGCCATTCTTAATTTCCTCGCGCACCGCCTTGCGGAAGTCATCTGGCCCGTCACAAATCCGCGCGAGCCCATCCATGTTCATTTTCCAGAAACTGGGGTGACAATCGACCGAGTCGCCAGTCGTGACGAGATCGCGGCCACACGCCAGGAAATGCGGACCAGGAATCATGTGGCGGTTGATCGCGCGCTTGAGGGTCACGTCAATGTTGTGCATCGTGCCCGCGCCCACCGCGCCGGTATAGCCGGAGCGCAGTAGTAACTCCGCATTCTTGGCGGCGATCAGCGTCAGGTAGGTCGGCGGGTGTTTCATGTCGATGTCGTTGAGGTCGGACACATTGTCGTAGGCCACATGATAGTGACACATGACCATGCCCGGCATGAGCGCCTTGCCACCGAGGTCATAGACTACGTCCTGAACAGTCGGCTTGGGAATGTTGCCATTGGTGCCGACGGCTTTGATGCGGTCGCCCTCGACGACCACCGTGGTGTTGGGTTGAGGTTTGTTAATGCCATCAATCAGATTCGCTCCCCGAAAAAACGTGCGTCCCATGAAAAACCCTCCTTCTTTATTTTGTAGTTATCTCCGCCGGTGATACTTCGCGATGAACGAAGTTCCTTATCTGCTTCGAGGGTGGAATTGTCAAGGGAAAGAGCGGTTTGCCACTAGCGGAGAGCAAGAGATGCCCCTTGCTCTCAACTCAATGTGGCAGTGGCGGCATTCAGCGCCTCCAGCAAATGTTCAATATCCGCTTTTTTCGCTTCAATCGGCAGTGGGTCTATAAACATGGATTTCTGCATATCAAACCGCGACTTGACAATTTCCCCAGTCGGAGAGTTTGCTTGAATCAACACAATCGGCCCGCCAGTTTTCCATGCGCGAGTTGCTTCCCACCCCAGTCCGAGATCAATCGGTCCGATGACTATTCTTTGTGTGGCCATTGTGATCCTCCAGCTCATCAGAACACACGATGCCTCATGACAACGCAAGTACTAGGGACGGCGTTCACCAATACCTCCGCGTCCCTGAGCGCGTTCACCAGGGCTCTCATGTCCGCTGAAATGTTCGGTAACGCGCGCATGCCACCAGAGTGCGGGACCTTGGCGTTCAGAATCCGGCTATGGATTTGGCTAGCAACTCCGAGAATCAAACTTTGGTTCCCATTGTGTGCGTGCGCGAGGTTCGCCCTTGAGACTTCGGCAACGGGATTGAATATCGCAGGCATCGCCGAGCAAGCGGATAAATCGACCTCATACACGTACCCAGGGATTTTTTGGCTTGCGATACCTCCGGGGCCCGACAACGCATATTGGCGAGCGACCGCAAAGGAGGTGGTAAGGGAAACGTAAGGGGAAGGAAAAGAGTAAGCCGTGATATGAGTGATGACCGCATTTTTTGTATGCGGCCTGTGGGCAGCGGAGGTAAAGCCCAAGATTCTTGCGTCGTTCACATGCCAGTGTGTTCCTGGCCCTGCGCCCTTAAAAAGGGTAGGGATTTGCATCTTCTTAGCAGCCATGAGGTTCTCTGCTTCTCTACCGCGACACATCCAAATTCTGTCCCGCCGCTGCCGTGTAGGGATGTCGGCCA
Organism: Deltaproteobacteria bacterium; assembly: GCA_013140885.1. GTDB lineage: Bacteria > Desulfobacterota > Binatia > Bin18 > Bin18 > JABFSC01. The sequence continues at coordinate 2,795 of JABFSC010000163.1, forward strand.
ATCACTTCATTGTTGAAGGTCACCCCAAGCCCCGGCGCTTCGGGCACGCCCAGCGTGCCGTCGCGGAAATCGAGCGGCTCTTGCAAGAGAGGCGTTTCCAGCGAGCAACCCGCGACCTCCATATACGTACAGCCAGGCATGGCCGCCATCAGATGCAGCGTGGCGATGAAGCCAGGGCCAAAGTAAAACGAATGCGGGGCGATTTGCACGCCGCGCCGGGCCGCCAGTTCCGCGATGCGCCGCCATTCACTAATGCCGCCGACCTTGGTGACACTCGGCTGCACGACATCCGCCGCCTCGCGCGCCAGCAGATGCTGAAAGCCATACAGCGTACCTTCGTTTTCTCCACAAGCGATGGGAACGCCGCCCCCTTGGCGGACGTAGGCGAGACTCGCGTAATCATCCGGCGGCCACACTGGTTCTTCGAGCCAGGCGAGACGATACGGTGCAAGCGCACGGGCCATGTCGAGTGCTTCATCGCGATTCCACGGACAGTTGACATCAAGCATCAGTTCCGTGCGATCACCAGCAACGCGACGGGCCATTTCAACGGACTTTAGGTCAACCTGATGCAGTTTAATGGCGCGAAACCCCGCTTCCAGCCCGCGCGCGACCACTTGCGCTACTTCCGGCGGGGTATGGTAACGCAACAGGCTGATGTACGCGGGCAGCCTCTTCGCTTCGGTGCCACCGAGCAACTTGTAGAGTGGCTGTTTCTTCACTTGCCCCAGAATGTCCCACAGAGCGATGTCGATCCCGCTTAGCGCGAACAGTCCCAACCCCCGCCGTCCATAGAGCATGCTGGTTTTGGCGAGATGCTCAATCAGGACTTCCGGGTGGGTTGGGTCCGCACCAATGAGATGGGGCTTGAAGCCTTCGAGGACGGTACACACCGCGTGCGGCACACCATACGCGAACGCTTCGCCAAGACCGGTGATCCCCGCATCCGTGAAGATTTGGATGATGATCTGTTGTCCCAAGCCCGCGGCCCACGGCGAAGGCGGCGTTTCTTGTCGCAGGGGGATAGCCAGCGGATGGATCCGCACTTCGGTGATTTTCATACGTTATAGTGCTCGTAGTTCCGGCATGATCTCCGCCGCGAAGCGGGACATGGCTTTCTGGACCTTCTCGTGCGGGACCAGGCCGCCAGGATTGAACCAACAGATCAATTCCTTCATGCCCAGTTCCTTGTGGAGCATTTTCGCTTTGTCGATACACTCCTGTGATGAGCCAAAGATCGCCATGCTCTCGTTGATTTTATCGAAGGTGATAGTGTCCACCATCTTTTGGACCTCATTCAGATACCGGTATGATTCATCACTCGCCTGCGAGCCTTCCGATTTCACCCCAGCTTGCACCATGCCAGACACACTACGGAAATAATTCTTGAGACTCGGCTCAATGTCTTGCCGGACCTGCTCCAAGCTCTCACCAGGATGGAAGAAGAACATGGTGGAGACGTTGGGTTCGGGCGCGCCACTGACTCCAGCAGGGGCCTGTTGCCACGCGGCGCGATACGTCGCGACTTGCTCAAACATGCGAGGCAGCGGATTGGTGACGGACGCGACAAAGACCGGATAGTGGGACTTACCCGCGAACACGGCGGTGTCGGGGCTGTTCGCCGCCACCCGGATCGGGGGATGCGGTTTTTGCAAGGGCTTGGGCACGACGTTGGTTTCCGGAATGTGATAATACGTGCCCTCATGCGAGAACGCCGTCGGCCCCCACGCCTTCTTTATCACGTCAAGTGACTCCTCGAAGCGCTCGCGACTATCGTCACGGGAGACATCGAACCCGGCGAAATGGAGCGGGATGGCTCCACGTCCAACGCCAAACTCCAGCCGTCCGTTGGTGAGAATATCGACGGTTGCTCCATCCTCGGCGCTACGGATCGGGTGATGGAGTGGGAGCAGGTTGACGGCGATGCCCAGGCGGATGCTCTTAGTGCGTTGCGCGATGGCGGTCGCCAGAATCAGCGGCGACGACATGATGGAAAACGCTTTGTAGAAGTGCAACTCCGCCATCCACGCGCAGTCAAAGCCCAAGGTCTCGGCATGCTGAATTTGCTCGATGGTTTCTTGATAGCGAACCGGCTCGGATTGCGTGTCCGCGCACGGCAGTTGGTAGAATAGCCCGAATTTCATGCGTCCCCCTCCTTGTCGGCCCCGCGCGGATGCACAGTGACCGCTGCTTCTCTTGAACATGGCGGGGTTGGCTCTGTCAAGCCTGTGGGGGGCCATAAGTTGAACCCCCGGTTCGCGAGGCACGCAATGATCCGGGGGTTGACTCAATACCATTGAAGGTTACGGGGCTGGCAGCGGCGGGCAACGCGGATCCACATTGCACCCCACCAGCTGCACCGCTTTCCCGCTGTCCGGCTTCACCTCGAGGAAGAGCCCGATTCCCCGCGCGTAGTACTTGCGCTCGAAGCTCCCCGGCCCGCCGGGTGCCGAGAATTCCTTGGTCACTACGCAATCGCCGGCGGAGCAAAGAAGCTGCGCGAGCGGCTGTGGAACGAACTGGTCGAGTGCGGGGTTGCTGCCGAACGCGTAGGTTTTAGACAGGACCTCGGCCACATCTTCGGCGTTGCCCAGTGAGGACTCCTGGCGGTACACCGTGCCTGGTGTTGGGGACCCGAGGAAGAGGATGCCCGGCTTGTCGCCGTCACGCCCGGCCTTGAAGGAGCCATCAATGCTGACAAGTTCCGGCAGCCTCGGCTTGTCACCATCAAAGAACTCAAAGTCTTTGGTCTCCTCACCACAATAGTAGACGTCCCCGTTCTTGGCCTGCGCAAACCAATCGTCGGTGTCCTCGACAAGGTCGCCGTCCTCCGAGACGCGGTCCTGGACCACGATACACGTCACCCCGTCGATCAACTTCGTCTCGTTCAGGACCTCTATCGCGATGGACTCGGCTCCCTCACGGTATTCCCAGCGATTGCCGATTTTGAGGGGGACGTAAGGGTTCGGATTCGTGAGGTTCGCGAAGTTGTTATCGAACAGCGCCGGGTCGAAGTCGGGGTCGTAGCGATTCTCGCCGAGGGACTTGCAGGTGTCGAGCCGCCCAGTCCGCTGTTCGCCGCAGAGTTGACGGCTCTCGTTGCGCGCAGTGGTGGCGTCAGCGAGACATTCCTCTCGCTCCACTTGGTCGGACACATTGAGACAGATAGCCCGCGCCTTGAAAAAATCGTCCTGCGCCTCGAACCCACACGAGCGGAAGAGAAGCTTCGCGGTCTGGGAGCAGAAGCCTCCTCGACGGTCGCGATCCTCATTGTCATCGTCGTCCTCATCGTCATCACGCGCAAAAGCTGCGCCGCTCATAAGACACATCGCGGTCATCACCATAATCGCTATGGTAAGGAAACGCCGTGCTCCTGGATTGGTCCGTGTGCTCGACTGAACATTTGTGAATGCCGACAGCTTGGTCATATGCCCCCCCTGGTGTTGGTATTTCGTCCAAGAAGGGAGCAAAGGCGGTGCCGCAAGGAGACGGGTGTAAGTGGGGGATTGTGGAGGAGAGAAGAGACAGCCCGACAGAAGGAGACAATTTTTGCAGACAATTTTTGCGTATCCAGTAATTTTTGCGGGGCTAGGCGAGGGGCCAAGGCATGTGAAACCAGTATCCGTAAGCCCCTCCGCCGAAGGCTAGCGCCGTTCCCGCTATTGGAGAGTGAAGCCGTTTTCTATTACCGTGTTACCGGTGGTGCTGGCGAAACGGTGTAGCAGCTTTCTATCGCCGTGTTGTTGCCACTCGCTGTTCTGGCGATGATCTCGAACTTGAATTGGCCCCCCAGTGCCGTGATGGCCGCTGGCACCTGGAACCGCGTCACGGTGGGTGGAAGGTCGATAGCCAACTTGAGGTCTTCTTGCTGGACGAAGAACTGGTAGCGGACGATTTTGACCGGTCCCTTTTTACCGATCGTGGGATGTGAGGTCGTCACCGGATCCCAGTCGATGAGGACGGGTCCTCTGACTGCTGGCAGGGGAACCGCGTCGCAGTTCTTTGCTGCTGGGATTCCGTTCACCGTAATGCGGCCGACTGGGGCCGCCATCACGTGGCTCAGGACAACCGAACCCTCAATTTCTTCCCCTGTGAGGCTTATTGCCTCGATTTCGTACGTGCCCTCAGGGAACCGGCGGAAAAACTCTTTGGGATCCAGTTCGCTGAACTTTGGCTCAGCGCTCTCGAAAAATAGCTGGGTCAGGCCCTGACGTGCCAAGCGCCCCGCGGCTTCCACGACAAGTATCACACGCTCGTTCGGGTCTTCGATTTCCAGTAGCGAATAGGCCCCTCCGTCGATCGAACTGTGAATGCCCAAGTCTCCGTCGGTGTTATTGAGCTCTAAGTACAGTTCGGCTTCTGAGAATTCCGCGGCTTGAACCGCCGGAGGAGCGGCTGCCAACGTCAGACTGAACATCACTATTAGAGAGAGATTTGTTCGATTCATTCTTTTTCGCATTGTTGTGACTCCTTCTGTGTGTAAGCCTGTTTCATGTGAAAACATCAACCCCTTCCGTACACCTGTAGATCTCCGCTGATATGGTTATTGTGTCGTCATGGAAAAGCTCCTCCTTTGTCCAAAGTTATTCGGTCATTATGTCTGTTCGCGTGGAAGAATCACTTCCTGGTGCTCACCGCTCCCGCGGGATCGGGAGCGGTGAGCACCAGGAAGCGGGGTTATGGAGTGGGGAGGCCATTGCAGCGCGTATCGAAATTACAGCTCACCAACTGGACGGTTTCCCCTGCGTCTGGCTTTACCTGGAGAAAGAAACCGATTCCCGGCGCATAATACTTGCGTTCGAAGACACCCGGCGCAAGCGGCGAGTACTCCTTAGTCACGACGCAATTGCCACCGGAGCAGAGCCGCGTCGCGAGTTGCCGCGGAACGAATCGATCGAGTTCGGGATTGCCGCCGAACATGTAGGTCGTGGATAGGATTTCAGCTATATCCTCGGCGTTATTCGGCGAGAATTCCTGACGGAACACCTGGCCGAGTTTCGGGGACGCGAGCACGGATATGCCCCCCTTGTCGCCGTCACGCCCCTGTTTGAAGGAGCCGTCGATGCTCACGAGTTCCGGTAGCCTGGGCGCGTCACCATCGAAACTCTCGAAGTCCTTGACCTCCTCACCGCAGTAGTAAACATCGCCGTTCTTCGCCTGAGCAAACCAATCATCAGTGTCTTCGACGAGCTCGTCATCCTTGGTCACTTGATCCCGGATCACGATACACGTCAGTCCGTCGATCGATTTTGTCTCATTCCGGACCTCTATGGAGATGCTTTCGCCTCCACCGGCGTATTCCCATGTGTTGCCGATTCTGAGAGGGAGGTACGGGTTCAGGTTTGTGGGATGCGTGAAGTCGGTGTCGAACAAAGCCGGATCGAAGTTCGGATCATAGCGAGCTTCACCGAGGGATTCGCATGCGTCGAGGCGTGCCGTCCGCTGTCCGCCGCAGAGTTGGCGGCTTTCGTTGCGCGCGGCAGTGGCGTCGGTGAAGCATTGTTTTCGCTCAGCGTCGTCAGCCACATTGAGGCAGATGGCTTGCGCCTTGAGAAAGTCATCCTGGACCTCGAACCCGCACGAACCGAAGAGTAGACTCGCAGTCTGGGAACAGAAGCTCCCTCGCCCGCCACGATCATCATCGTCATCATCGTCATCATCGTCGTCTTTTGCTAACACTAAGCTGCTGGCGAGACAGAATATCGCCAAGAATATCGCCAAGACCCGAAAGAGCCGAGATAAGGTGGAAAATGGATATTGGTTTTGTTGAAGGTGAAATACGGGTTGTTTGGTCATCTGAAACGCCTCCTTGCGTGTCGTGTCGTTGGGGGGATCTTCACGGTGGATGCAGTGCGTGCTGTTGTCACACTACTTTGCCGTGCGAAAGAAAGACGTGGAAAGTGTTTGATTGCCACCCGCCTCGATAGCGAGGACTTCCCATTCATACTCAGTGTCGCGCAGCAGAAACCCAGGGGGCACGACCATGCGTGTGGCGGTCGCGGGCATCATCACGTCGAGTGTCACTTTTGGTAATCCTACAAACCCGGTATTGGCGTTCACCACAAGAACCTGATAGCCGATTATTGGACTCCCGTTAGGTGGTGGAACGGGTTCCCAGACAATAACGGTATTGTTTGGGTCTTGGAGCGGACCGCCCTGGAGCGGTGATACCAACCGTGGTCCAGCGGGGATATTGTGGGTCAGCGTGGTTTTACCAACAATGATCTCTCCTCCGGTTCCCTTTCCTCTAAAGCGATATTCTCCCTCGGGGAAGAGTTCAAACTGTTCCGAAAACGGCACTTCACTAAGTGGCGGCTCATCACTCTCCAAGAATAATTCCGTTCCACCCCCTATTTCTTTAATTGAGCCCTGTGCGGTACTGCGAAAAATCCGCTTTCCCTGAGGATCAAGGATTTCGAGCTCCCGCCAACCGTCGGCATCAATAAATACCTGTATCCCCGCATCAAGAGCCGTGGCATTCACTTCAAACTTGAATCGAAAGTCCTTGACGGTTATGACTGTCGCAGGGTCCTCATCCTCATCCCCACCATTCCTATTCTTGTCTTTTGCTAACACCGAGTTACTGGCGAGGGAACATACCGCCAAGACTATCGCCACAGTGCGAAAGAACCGGAACGATCGCGAGAGGTAATATCTACCCCGCGGCATGCCGAATACGTATTGTTTGTTCATCTGAAACTCCTCCTGGTGTTGGTATTTGATCCAAGAAGGGAGCAAAGACGGTGCCGCAACGAGGTGAGAAAAATGCTGAATTTTTACCAACGACACCACGCAAAAATGCGGCGGCTGACAGTTCTTGCGGACAATCTTTGCGTGATCCTGCCTTTCTTGCAGGGCGATGGCATTAAGTTAAGGAGATTCTTGTCATGCGGGAAACCGGCCCCGCGCCAGCTCTCCGTCATACCTACGGGACAATTCGCCGAAGGCAGCGTCGGACGAAGTCGAGCGCCCAGCGTCGACGACCGCCGCGCGGCGTGAGGCTCGCCTTCAACGATCGCGCATCGGTCTCACACGGAGCCCCAGACTGAGGGACCGGCATGCCCGCGGCCCAGAGCGTCCCGTTCACGAGCAGCTGC
>JABFSC010000500.1 GCA_013140885.1 Deltaproteobacteria bacterium
GCTACTGTTTCCCGCACAAAATGTTTCACGGGAAACATTGATCCTCAATAGGTGTTTGGTGCAGCTTCAGGCTGTGACCAGCAACCGAAATCAAGTCAGCTGCTGACGCTTGGCTATGACGACTCACTGTTTGTTTCACGGACGGCCACCCCGCCCCCGTAGTGCATCCGTTCGCCCTCTTGACATCGGAGTCCTGATAGGTGTTGGAGAGAGAGGACGTGACCATCTACGTTGAACAGCGACTCGCACGCCCCGCTTCCCAGCGGGTGTCCCCGCGGACCATCGCGCACGCCGTCTATGAGCGGACCGAAGGGAATCCCTTGTTCATGGTGACAGTCATGGACCATTTGCTCGCGCAAGAGGAGCTGGTTCCAGCCGAAGAACGGCTGACCGATACGGCGGCGCTGGAGAAGGTGGCGGGTGCTGTCCCTGAAACCTTACGGTCTTTTATTGAAGAACAGTTTCAACGGCTGAGCCCTGAGCAGCAGCAACTCCTTGAAGTCGCGAGTGTCAGTGGCGCGAAATTTTCGGTGGCTGCCGTGGCGGCGGGAGCCGACATGGGACTCGCGGATGCGGAAGAGACCTGCGCCAGGTTCGCACGCGGGAGACAGTTCATTGGAGCTGACGGTGTTGTGGCGTGGCCGGACGGGACTGTGTCGACGCAGTACGCCTTCGTGCACGCGCTCTATCAAGAAATCCTGTATGACCGCATACCCGCGGGCAAACGGGCCCAACTGCATTTCCGCCTTGGGGAACAGACAGAACTCAGATATGGCAAGCGGGCGCGGGAAATCGCCGCTGAGTTGGCCGTCCACTTCGAACGGGCCCAGGACTACGCCCGTGCGCTTCCGTATATTTGCTCCGCCGCCGAGACGTCGTATTGCCGGGTGGCGTGCCAAGAAACGTTGCGCCATGCCACCAAAGGGTTGGCGTGGATAGCGAAAGTCCCTGCTTCCGCAGAGACCGAAAAGCGCGAATTGCTGTTGCAAATGCTGTTCGCTCACACCCTGACGACGCTGGGTGGGTATCATTCCCTCGCGATCAAGACCGCCTATCAGCGGGGCGGTGTGCTCAGTCAACAGCAGGGGGACACGACCTCGCTGCTGTGGACGTTGATCGGCTTGCATAGCTTCCACACCATGCGCGCGGACTTAGCGGAGATGCGCCCGATCGGTGAAGAGATCCTGCGTCTCGCGCACACGACCGCGGACCCCACGATCCTACTCGCGGCGCGCACCCTGCTCGGCGCCACTGTCTATTGTCACGGAGATGTCGCTGGAGCGTGGAAACACTTTGAGCATGAGGTGGCCCTTTCGGACACGCAGAAGCGCTTTGAGGCGCGTGTGCCTTTCTTATGCGTGCGTGCGCAAATCTTGGCGGCGTTGGGGTATGCGGACCAAGCCTCGCGAGAGATGCACCGGGCAATCGCGGTCGCGCACGAAATTGCTCTTCCATTCACCTTCGCCTATGGCCTGACCGAAGCCGCGACCTTGCACCTCGACCTGTTCGCACTGCACGACGCCCATGAGTACGCGGAAAAAGCGGTGCGGTTATCCACAGACTACGGGCTCTCGCTCTGGCTAGGGATCGGTCTGGCCGTACGCGGGTCGCTCTTGGTGATGCAGGGGCAGCATGCGGAAGGCATTCGACAAATCTCCGACGGACTGGGGCGGTATCAAGCCACAGGGGCGACGCTGCAGCGTCCGTATTTGCTCTGGTCGCTCGCCGCGGCGCTCTGGCGTGGCAACCAACCCGAGGAGGCGTTGCGGTCTCTCGACGAGGCTTTCTCCATCGCGTGGGACAAGGGCCTGCGTTTCTACGAGCCACGCTTGTGGCTGCTGAAGGGAGAGATCCTGTTGGGGAAGGAGGGGAGAAGGCAAAAGGCGAAAGTTCCACATCCTAAATCCCACATCCTAAATCCCACATCCCAAACAGACGCCGAAGTCTGTTTCTTGCACGCCCTTGAGAGTGCCCACCAGCAACAGGCGAAAATGATGGAACTCCGCGCCGCGACCAGCCTGGCACGGCTCTGGCGGCGGCACGGGAGAGCAACCGAGGCTCACCGAGTGTTATCAACGGTCTACAACGAGTTTACCGAAGGGTTCGCGACCAAGGATCTACAAGAGGCCAAGGCCCTGATCGCGGAATTGAGTCAGTGAGTCAGTGCGGCGTTACGGCCTTACAGCGGTTTGCACTTGGCCGAAGAGATGGCCTTCAGGTTCCCTCTCCCGGATGGGAGAGGGTTAGGGTGAGGGGGACCGACGATAGTCTCTTCACTCGTATGGGAACCGCTGTCGGCTGCCGGACTCTCTTACCGCACATCCACCGATAGCGGCGCGAAATAGCCATTGCTGGGAGCGATTCCGCCAATGAGCCGTAGCTCCTTGCCCGCCTGACTTTCGCTCAGGAGTTGCTCCAGCTTTTGGGGAAACTCGCCTGGCGTCAGAAAGAACTTGTGAGTCTCCACCAGCTCCCACGCCATGCTGGGGCTCGCCTGGGTGACTTTGATGACCATGTGGGTTTTTTCGTGGGTGAGTTGGTAGAGGTCCCCCGGCTCCTGATCCACACCCATTTCTTCCAGCGTGCACCCCATACATTGCACTTCCCCACGCAGTTTCACGACCAGCGCGCTGGGCATCGCGGCCCCGCCACCGGTCAGTCCCCCCATACTGAGGCTGCCTAACCCACCGAGATCCGCGCCCAGGCTCATGCCGCCTTGCGCGTGACTCGTCTGGACGTGGCCACCGAAGACGCTCGCCAGCCAAACAACAACGAAGAGTGCTTTTTTCATAACAACCTCCTTACCGTGGAAAGATTGGCGGTCTGGTGATCGTGCCTACGAAAGCACCGTTGTGGGAGGAAAGCAAGCTGCTTTTCGCAACGTGCCCTTTTTTCCGTGCGTGCCCTCTTTCTCGTTCCCAGTCCCGGAGCCCGGAGCCTGAAGCCGCCCCCGGAGCCCAGGGTAGCTGCGCAACCCTGGGTTGTGTTGCTGATCTCAAGGCATGGCCGTCTCTTTATCGCACGACTTCCAGCGCTCGCCCATCTGAAAGCCGGTAGATGAAAAAATCACTGTCGATCGAGAACACACGCCGAATCGAGCGACTCTCGGC
>JABFSC010000717.1 GCA_013140885.1 Deltaproteobacteria bacterium
AACGTGTACACCCGCCGTTGGCGATGCTTCTTCACATGCATCCGCCGACCACAGCCTCCACACCAGGGTGCGGCGCTTGTCAAAACCACCTTCGTCCACGTCACCTCCTTCGGCAAGCGACGAGCCACAACTTTACCTCCGTGCAAATGCTCTAGGAGATATTACCTTACCTTGGTGACCTTCCCACTACCAACCGCGAATCCCACCCTTGAAGCGGGTGATTGTTTTTTAATAGCGGCACCCCTACTCCAGGAAGCTCCACCAACGATGTGGTTGCCCGTATAGTGCTCGTTCGTCGCTCAAATGCCGCAGTGGATACGGTAGCTGTGGAAGCTTCCATGTTCCGCTGTACCAATGCGTTCTGTTCAACGGCCGACAGCTTTCAGAACTTCAATCTGGGCACCCTGCCCTGTCCAGGACGTATATGTCCACCGGCTACGTTACGGATCGTCTGGGAACCAGCGCTCAATCGCTTCCGCTTTCTTCGTGCTCCTGTCCCTGGAGTACCGAACGTCGCCGAGCAGATTGCCACGTACACGTTCGCGGATACAAATCTAGCGGGCCTCCCATTCCGGGCGCTGAGCGTTGCGCCACTGCCTGCGACGTGTACCGCGGCCGCGGGACGCAAAACTGCTTTCATGGATGCGTTGTTTGACAATGTGCTGGCCAATGTCGTCAACGTTGGGACGAATGCGGCGAGCGGGTTTGATGCGGTTGACCTGGGTGAGGCTCTGGGGCCGGGAGAAGTTCCAGTGCCGTAGAGATCGCATGCGTCATTAGAGTTCAGCAAACAACTGACAACAGAAAAGGAGCATTGTATGAAAAAAGGATTCTCCGTTTTGGCACTGGTGGCTTTCGTAATAGTCGCCAGCTCTCCACGCACTGCCTTTGGGCAACTCACGCTGTATGACAATTTCAACTCTCCCACTCACCTCCTTGATTCCAACAAGTGGTTTGGCGCTTTCGTGAATGGTACCGCGATTGAGGTGAACCAGCGGATTGACGCCGGAAAACTGCGCATGACCTTCCGCTCCGCCGGTGGTCTCGTGGCGGCAAACCCGGCAGGAAATTTTTTCTCCAACTTCGGCACCTCACTCCGCAACGATACGGCAAAGACACTACAAGCCACCATAGAGATCGTCGATTTTGCTGCCCTCTCGTGCCCCGGGAACCCCAACTCGACCTTCGTCAATGCAGGAATTCGTGGGGGGTTTTTCAATACTGGCACGCCCGTTCCCAACAGCTCTCTTAACGATGTCCATGCCGGGATTACTTTTTTCCGCAACTCGAACAACGCTACTCCCGACGTCGTCGACATTGTCGGGGACATGGGGCGCTGCAATGGGATTGACTGTTCCCCCTTTGTCGAGCAACAGAACCGTTCATTAGGCTCGATTTCCTGTCCTGGTCGGATTTGTCCGCCTGTGACTGTTCGTATCACTTGGGATCCGGCAGCCAACACCTTCCGTTTTCTCCGGTTGGCCTCCCCAGCAAATATCGAACAGACGATCACCTATGCGTATGCGGACACCAACCTCGCCAGTCGCCGGTATCGGAATCTGTCGATCCCTCAGTTTGTCGCTAACTGCACCGCTGCCGCGGGTGGCGTCCGTCGTGGATTCATGGACGTTTTGTTTGACAACGTTTACACAGCTCCGTAGGGAGTGACGCGCGAAAAGGGAAAGGTCACTCAATCCCCCTCACCCTAACCCTCTCCCATCCGGGCAATGGCATTAAGTTAAGCCGAAATGTGATTGCCGACGAAGTGTAGGGGTGGCGGGAAAAATAAGGAAAGATCACTTGATCTCCCTCACCCTAGCCCTCTCCCAGCCGGGAGAGGGAACTCGGAACCCGAAACTCGAAACTTGCTAACTTAATGCCATTGCCCAGCCGGAGAGGGAACTCAGAACTCGCGCACTTCAATGCCATGGCCCAGCCAAGAGTGAGAACCTGGAAGCGGTCTCTCACTTCGAGAGTTGGGGTCACTATCGCCGGGATTGACAGTGAAAAGGGCGCTCGGCTACATAGTTGCCTCACCACTTGCGAAAGTGGCGGAACTGGCAGACGCGCAGGACTCAGAATACGAACACTGATTGTGATATGGAGTGCTACTAAGTGAGAAGAGGGGTGATACTACACAAGAAATCGCGCGTGTCCTGCGGTCGCCTCTCACTCCATCGCACTCCTTATTCTCACTTATCACACCCCTTTAGGCACAAGCGTAGGCACACGATTACCGAGAGAAGTTGGGGGGCTCATCCGGGCGTTGCTGAGAAGAAAGCGCCTAGAGCAACGCGGTGAACTCTTCGGCGGACAGGCAGGCATCGTCCAGAATCCCGCTGAGGGTGCCGACTTTGACTGTTTTGCTGGCGTGGACAGGGACGGATACTCGTCTGTGACGTTGGGGGTGAACAAGGATAACATGACTTCCGCGCTGGCGATCAACGACAAAACCAGCGCGTTTCAATGCGCCGACAACCTCATCCCCGGTGATCCGTGGAAGCTTCATGCGGCAGCTTCAACGTGCTGAGTCACTATGTCAGTGGGGAAGGGAGCGCCTTCATCGTGGAGGCTTTCCAAGTAGGCCGTGATGGCTTCCTGGATATTCGCTACCGCTTCCTCTTCTGTGTCTCCTTGCGAATGACACCCCTTCAGAGCAGGACACCACACGTGAAAGCCGCCTTCTTCTTCAAGCTCAAGAATCACTGTATACCGCATCTGTGTTTCCTTCGGTGCTCGTGCTGCTATTGGGTCACAGGCCGGACATCTTGCGCCATGCCGATAGGCGCAACGTCACTGTATCGTTTCTGTAGTGCTCTAGACATACCATAAAGGCTCTGAATACGGGAAGGGGAGACTTCGAGAGGGACCAGGGTGTCACGCGACAAGTCCGTGCCCCCATGAGGACGGTTTCCAAGGGAAGCGAGGGGAATAGCGGGGACTGAGTTGCAATCAGTCCAAAGGGGGGAGAATCCCAACGACTTTAAGCCCATGCCGACGATTGGTTCAGGTGTCCATGAGATTCGCGTTCGAACCGAAGTAGAGCATCGAGTTTTTTACGTTGCTAAATTTGATGAGGCCGTTTATGTCCTCCACGCATTCCAAAAG
>JABFSC010000604.1 GCA_013140885.1 Deltaproteobacteria bacterium
TCACCCTACCCCTCTCCCGGCTGGGAGAGGGGTAGGGTGAGGGGGATCAAGTGACCTTTCCTTCTTTTTCCCGCTATCCCTCCCTTTATCTTCCCACCACCGACAAGCCAAAATCATACGAGACCGTGAAATACGGCTGTTTCATCACCGTCCCATCCGGCGCGGTGCCCGGCTCGTGCCGCGTGAATTTCACAACGAGAGAATCCTTCACCCCAAAGACCGCGTCTGAATCCAGATACTGGTCTCCTTCCGCGAAGACATGCGTCGTCAGAGATTCATAGCCTGGAGCCGTGACCAGCGCGTGGATATGCGCGGGTCGATACGGATGCCGCCCCATGTTGAGCAGCATCTGTCCCACGGGACCGTCCGTGGGCACCGGATACGCTGTCGGTCGCACGGTCCAAAACCAAAACTTGCCTTGCTCATTGGTGCGGACGATTCCGCGCAACTGTTTACCGTTCAGGTTCGCGCGCTGCACATCATATAAACCCTCGGCGTCCGCCTGCCACACATCAAGCTGAGCACCAGCGATGGGTTTGCCCGCCATCGTCACGACACGGCCAGAAAACAACGTGGGCTCACCAGGAAATCCGGCGGCCACATTCGCGCCATTGGCGATCTCCGACGCACCGGGCACGTGGAATGGCCCAAGGACCGTGGACTCCGTCGCACCCGTTGGCGTGTGGTGGTTGATCGTATCCACTAACATCGACACGCCCAAGGTATCGGATAGCAGGATAAACTCTTGCCGTTTGTCGTCGCATTTTTTTCCCACCGCCGTGAGAAATTGAATCGCCGCGAACCATTCGGCTTCCGTGAGTTCAACTTCACGAATACAAGCATGAAGATGGCGAATGACACTACTCATCACGTGACGGAAACGAGGGCTGGGCGCGCTGTCGAGTTTCGCGAGCACGGCATCGGTTAAAGTTGTTTCGGTGAAGTTTCGCATCGGGCCTCCTTCTAGCAGATTGGGAGTTGTCTGTTCCTGTTTGGCTGAGAGCTGACCGCTGAGCGCTGACTGCTTGCCTGTGTCACTCTGCTTGCCAGAGGATTTTTGTCAAGCATGAACGGGAAAGTGGCGCGGACGGCGCTTTACAAGGGCTAGAGCCTTGGTCACAATGCCCGCATGGCAAAGAAACAACCGTCAGCAGGAAGAGGGACAGCCCTCCTGCAAGAGCTGAAAGGACTCGCCGAGCAACTCGGCATCCGGGTCCGCGAGGAGAAACTCTTGCGTGAGGTGGGCTATCAGGTGCGAGGAGGAAGCTGCCGGGTGAACGGACAGGAGATGGTATTTCTCGACCGTGACCTGCCGTTGCCGGACCGCGTGGACATCCTCGTTGATGAACTTTTACAGCGCAACCTCAATACCGAGAATCTGTCGCCCGTGTTACGTCGGGCCTTGGCCGGGGAGGCCGCGTCGTGAGTGATCGGTTGGTGGTGTTCCGTCAGTGGATCAAGGAACAAGGGCTTAAAGCGACCGCGCAACGCGAAGACATCGCGCAAGCCTTTTTCTCCACCAGCCGCCATATCAGTGTCGAGGAACTTTACAACGAGGTGCGTCGCCTCAACCCACGGGTGGGCTACGCCACCGTCTATCGCACGATGAAGTTGCTCAAGGAGTGCGGCCTGGCGGTGGAACGCCACTTCGCCGACGGGCAAGCCCGCTTTGAGCATGTCGAGGCCGAACGGCATCACGATCACATTATCTGCGACCGCTGTGGGCGGATCGTGGAGTTCATCCAACCGCAAATCGAGCAACTGCAAGAAGCCGTCGCGCAGCGGTTCGGCTTCGTCGCGACCAACCACAAAATGGAAATCTACGGCATTTGCAAGGAATGCCGCGAAGGCAAAAGCGAGCGTCCCGAACAGGTCCAGTCAACCCCGCACGTCTGATCGGGTGGGCTTCCCGCATGTTGCACTGTATGTATGCGGGGCCACAGTAGCGATGCCCGCGGAAACATTGACATGGACAGGCGAAGAAGATACGGCGCGGATCAAGCCGTGGGCTGCCTGGCCTGTCTGAAAAGGAAAAATGAAAGATGATTGCAGAACACAGGAAGATGAGTGCGCGACCCTCTTCACCGCGAGAGACCGCGTTGGAGCCACTGCGGAGAACGCAGTCCCTGATGCGCCGTGTACGGCTTGTTACGGCATTGCTTGTCACGATGGTCGGCGTGGGTCAGTCGGTTCACGCCGAAGACGGAGGGCGCACGAAGTTCCAGGAGATTCCGGCGCAATTCATCGCGGCGTTAGGTGAGCCCGGTGCGACCTCCGGGAGCGGCGCGCAAGCGTGGGGGCTGTGGCCTCTGGACCCAGGCCCGCGGGGAGTGCCGCTGGACAGCTATGAGCGGTTGAAGGCGGCGAACGGAGTCGCCCCAGCGCGCTGGCAATTCGACGGGACAGACTGGTGGCTTGAGGAACATGGACTGATCATGGAGCAGCCCATGTTTCCGGTCCCGCCCCGCAAATACGTGGTCACGGGTGCCCGCGAGGTGACGACTGTGCTGACTATTTACCCCGCCGACAAGAATGGGGAGAGCCGCTGGGAACTCGCTAACGGCGCGACGCTCCACGATGTGACGCACCTGGCCTGTCGCTCCGCGCGCTATCGACCGACAGCGGGCAATGGGTCGTGTTCGCCAGCCACGGTGCAGGAGGCGGCGTTTCCCGTTGCTCCCGGAGGAGTGATGCCCGCGGTCGAGGGCTGCACGAAGCAAGACTATACAGTGCTCATCGTGATCGGTGTGGGGGTGGAAGACTAAGGCGATTTCTTGAAATGAATATCCCGTTTTTGGGTAGCCTGGATAAAGCGAAGCGGAATCCAGGTTCCGCGCGGGACACCCCGGATTCCGCTTCGCTCCATCCGGGCTACATGGGATACTCTTTTCTGGAAATCACCTAATCACTTGTGGCCCGGGGCAGTATTGCAGAAATCCATTTCTCCCCATTCGTTGAGACACTATCCACCCTGTTCTTCTCACGCCGCCAGCCGAAACAACCGCTCCGTATTCCGCCGCGTCGCTTCGGCCACTTCCGCCAGCGGGATACCTTTCGCCTCGGCAATGATCTTCGCGACCTCGACAACATAGGCGGGCTCATTGCGTTTGCCACGATACGGGATCGGCGCGAGCAACGGACAATCGGTTTCAATCAGTAGTCGGTCAAGCGGAGCACAGCGGGCGACCTCACGCAGCTCTTGCGCGGTCTTGAAGGTCACGATCCCGCTCAACGAGATGAACAATCCCAGATCGAGTAATATCTTCGCCTCGTCCACACTGCCAGTGAAGCAGTGCATCACACCTTCGACCTGACTGCCCCATTCCTCGCGCAGCGTTTGCGCGGCTTCGGGATAGGCATCGCGCACGTGCATCGACAACGGCAAGGCCAGTTCCCGCGCGAGGCGGATGAACGCCCGAAAGTGGGTCCGTTGGTCTTCGCGTGGAGAGTTGTCGTAGTAGAAATCGAGGCCCGTCTCGCCAATGCCCACCACTTTGGGCTGTCGCGCCAACGCGCGCAGTCGTGTGTAGGTGTCATCCGTGATGCTTTTGGCGTCATGCGGATGCACGCCGATGACGGCGAAGACATCGGGCTGTTCTTGCGCCAGCGCCACGGCTTTTTCGTTGTGCGCGAAGTTACCGTTCGCGCCGATCACAATGAAGCGCGACACCCCAGCGGCACGAGCCCGTTGCAGCATCGCCTCACGATCAGCGTCGAATTTCACGTCCGTCAGGTGACAATGAGAATCAGCGAATGTCATGGTGGACATCATTGGATTCGTGGAAAAAGTGGTTGGGGTTTCTGTATCTGGTGGCCCACGGCGAACGCTTTGCCCCACGGCAGGGAGTACGCTGTCAGTTGTTCCGCTGGCAGGTTGAGCAGCGTGAAGAGCTTCAGACTGGTTTCCGGCAAGAACGGTGACAGCAACTGACAAGAGACTCGCAAGGCTTCCAGCAGATTGTGCAAGACCGCGCCCACCCGTGGTAACGACGCCGGGTCCTTGGCCAGCGTGAACGGAGCCGTCTCGGTGATGTACTTGTTGGCATGATCGGTGGCGCGGAACACTGCTTCGAGCGCGCGATTCAGCAGCAGGTTGCCGACCTGGGTCTCGACCTCCGTGGCCGCCTGCGCGAATGCCGCCGCCAAGCGTTGGTCGATCTCCGGGGCTGGATTGCTCAAGGGTTGGACAAGCCCCTTGAAGTAGCGGTCTTGCATCGCCAGGGTGCGACTCGCCAAATTGCCGAGATTATTGGCGAGATCGCCGTTATACCGGGCCGTGAGGCTCTCTTCACGAAAGTCGGCATCCTGCCCAAACACGCTTTCACGGAGCAGGAAATAGCGAAACGCATCCAAACCGATCTTCTCTTTCATCGCCAGGGGCGAGATCACATTGCCCAGGCTTTTGGACATCTTCTGCCCCTCGACGGTCCAGAAGCCATGCACGTTCAGATGCTTGTACAACGGCAGTCCAGCGGCCATGAGCATCGTCGGCCAGAAGAGGCCATGTGGCTTGAGAATGTCCTTGCCGATGAAGTGTTGCGCTTCTGGCCAGAATTTTTGGAAGACCTCCTCGCCTTTGTATTTCAGGCCGCTGATGTAGTTGATGAGCGCGTCGAACCACACGTAGGTGACGTAGCGTTGGTCAAACGGCAGTTCGATGCCCCAGGTCAGGCGGCTTTTCGGGCGCGAGATGCACAGGTCGCCGATCTGTTCACGCAACATGCCGAGCACCTCATTCTTGAACCCTTCGGGTCGAATGAAGTCGGGATTGGCTTCGATATGCGCGAGCAGCCGCTCCTGATACTTGCTCATGCGAAAGAAATAATTCTCTTCCTCGATCAGCGTCGGAGCCGTGAGGTGGTCGGGACATTTGCCATCGCGGAGTTCCTTCGGCGTGTAGAAGCGTTCGCAGCCGAAACAGTACAACCCTTCGTAGCGATGAAAGTAGATGTCGCCGGCGTCATGCACCTTCTGGAGAAATTCCTGGACGTAGCGAATATGGTAGTCATCCGTCGTGCGGATGAAATGATCGTAGGTGATGTCGCACATGTCCCACGCGGCGCGAAAGGACGCGCTCACACGGTCAGTGAACTCCTTCACGCCCACCCCGGCATCGGCGGCGGCCTGCGCGATCTTGTTCCCGTGTTCGTCGGTGCCAGTGAGATAGAACGTGTCCCAGCCGCGCGCGCGATAATAGCGGGCGATGGTATCGGTGATAATCATCGTGTACGCGCTGCCCAGATGCGGGTCGCCGTTCACGTAGTAAATGGGTGTGGTGATGTAGGTGTGTGGCATAACTCCTCAGGGAAATTGCGGACCTTTCAATTGCGGATTGCAGATTGCGGATTGTGGATTTTCCAAATCCCAACTCCTAAATCCCAAATCCCTTTTCCGAAATCCACAATCGATAAATTCGCAATTTATTTGAGTTGCAGTAACATATCTTCCACCGCGAGCTGCCGGTTAGCGTTGCGTCCGAGCGCCTGAATCGTCGCGTAGACGACCGCGAGTTGTCGGAGCGCGCCCTCCACGCCGAGTGTGGTGGCGATCTTCGCGATGGCCTCTAAACACTCGTAGTGACGGACGACGCCCTCGGTACCGAGCACGGCGTAGCGCAGCACTTCTTCATACCAGGACAAGACAATCGCCAGTCGGTCACTGCCACTCGCGCGTTCACTCGTGGCGTCGGCGTTCTTCGCGGATTTTCTCGCGCGGTCGGCCACTAACCACTCGGCGACTCGCGAGAGGTCCACGAACGACGTCGCGTCCAGCTTTTGTAGTGCTTCTTCCACATAGCGCCGCTCTTCAGTGAACACCTCCGGGTCGAGTACGAGCGCGCGGCCTATGCTGCCCCGACTATACAGGGCCAGGGTATGCGCGAGGGTGGGCTCCTTGTCCTGCGTGCGCACCAATATCTCCGCAATCACTGGAGTCGGCAATGGCGCGAACCGCACTTGCTGACAGCGGGAGAGCAAGGGGCGAGACAGCGTGGCGGAGTTCAGGGTCAACAGCACCAGTAACGCATCGCCCGAGGGTTCCTCGACCATTTTCAATAGCGCGCTTTGCGCCTGTGGCGTCAGTGAATGCGCATCCTCGATAATGGCGATCTTCTTCTTGCCCCGCACCGGGCGCAGACTCAACACCCGCTGCAAGTCGCGGACTTGGTCGATAGCGATGGACTGCTTGCCCGCTTCTGGCCCAATGACGCGCAGGTCGGGATGCGTTCCCGCGGTGACCTGGACACAGCTCGCGCAGACTCCACAGCCCTCCGCAGTGGCCTCGGTGCATTGCACGGCCTGCGCGAGCGCCAGTGCCGTTTGCTTCTTGCCCACACCGGCTGGCCCAATAAACAAATAGGCATGGGCTAACCTGTCGTGCGCTAGGGCGTTGCGCAGAATCGCGATGGCGGGGTCTTGCCCGCGGATACCACTAAGCAACATGGAAAATCACTCGTTGGAGCGCGGCGAGAATGTCCTGGTGGACCTGCTCTTTGGGCCGCGTCGCATCCAGGATGTGGACCCGTTGCGGTTCGGCACGAGCGATGGCGAGAAATCCTTCGCGCACTCGTTCATGGAACGCGACCGACTCGGCTTCAAAATGATCGGCGGTCTCCGTCTCACCCCGGCGGAGCCGAGCCCGTTGCAGCCCTTCGCTGACTGGCAGGTCCATCAAAAAGGTCATGGCCGGGAGGCAGCCCCCACATGCAAGCGTGTTCAACTGGCGAAGCAGCGTCCGATCAAACCCACGGCCATAGCCTTGATAGGCGGTGGTCGAATCCACAAACCGGTCAGTGATGACGACTTTGTTGGCGGCCAAGGCGGGAGCGATGACTTCTTGAACATGCTGAGCACGGTCGGCCAGCATCAATAATAGTTCGGCTCCGGGTGCGAGCGCAGGCTCGGTGGGATCGAGCAAGAGACCGCGCAGCACCTGGCCACGCTGGGTGCCCCCAGGTTCGCGCGTGATGACGACGGCATGCCCATGCGCGCGCAGCGCGTCGGCCAACAGTATGGCTTGCGTGCTCTTGCCGCTGCCTTCGATACCTTCAAATGAGAGGAAAATCCCCGACATGCGGGGGAACATAGCGGATCGTGGATCGTTACAACAGTCCTAAATACCAGGCGATGATCCGCTCGCCGTAAAAAAGGTAGGCCAAAGCACCAAAGGACAGGAACGGTCCGAAGGGCAGCGCGAGTTGGCTGTCGGCTTGGCGGCGGATCATGGTCCCAACGCCAATGAGCGAGCCGATACAGGAGGCGAAAAAGATCGTGAACGGGATCGAGCGCCAGCCGAGAAATGCGCCGATCATCGCCAGCAGCTTTACATCACCACCACCCATGCCTTCACGACCAGTAAAGGCTTGATAGCCGAGCGCCACGGCCAACAAGAAACCCGCGCCCGCGAGCGCTCCGAGCAATGAGGTCCATATCGTGACCGTGGGAAGCGGTGAGAGGAGGGAGAACAGCAGGCCGACAATAATACCGGGGAGGCTAATCACATCGGGGATGATCTGGTGGTCGAGATCAATGAAGGTGATGACGATCAACGCGGCGACAAAGGCGAAGTAGCCCAGGGCGACCAGCGTCAAGCCGAATTGCCACAGCACGGCGACCGCCATGAATCCGGTCAGCAGCTCCACGAAGAAATAGCGCGCGGAAAAGTGGACGCCACAAAAGCCACAGTGGCCACGGCGAATCAGATAACTGAGGAGGGGCAGGTTGTCGTACCACGGGAGCACGGTGGAGCAGGCTTGGCAATGCGACGCGGGGAACACGACCGATTTCTCCAGCGGCATGCGATAAATGCACACGTTGAGAAAGCTGCCAATACACGCGCCAAACACGAACGCCATCACAAATACGAAAGTCGGACTGAGTTCACTCATCACCACAATGTCTCCCTCTTGCTGATTCAGACCATCGGAACTTTCCCGGTTTGCTTTATTCAATGCGCACGCGCCCGGCCAAATTAACGATGACCTGTCGCGTCTCTTCGCCGGTGGTCATGCCCAAGGTGATGGTGATGCCCGCGTCCACGGACCCACGCGGCAGGAACGTCACGTCACCTTCGGAATTCGCGGTGACGATTCGCACGCCAGCGGGAAGCGCGACGGTCGCATCGGCCACTTCCTCGTTACTGTGGCTGTGAAGCGCATGCCGATACCAGGTGCCATTCTCCTGTCTTTCGACGAAGTAGTCGCTTGTAGCAGCCCGGAAGGTGACTCGAAAGCGGCGGTTCTGTGAGATGGATTTTGAGCGAACGAATTGGAGATCACTATTGACTTGGCGGACACCGGTATACAAGCGGACGCGGGAGATGAAGGGCTGGATTTGCAGAAACGTAATCGCGCCCAGAATGGTGAGTACCGCGAGGACAAACACGACCTCGAAGAGAGTGAGGCCACGAGCATGGGATGGAGTGCGTCGCATGAAGGGTTCCTCATTTCCTACAGCGGTTTGCAGTTGTCTGAAGAGACCGCCTTCAGGTTCCCTCTCCCGGATGGGAGAGGGTTAGGGTGAGGGGGACCGACGATAATCTCTTCACTCGCATGAAAACTGCTGTCTGTGCCGAAAGCAATGGATTTTTTGTAGAGCGGTCATCGCGTTGCGAGTTTCAGGTTTACAGTTCAAGGCTTCGGGGGTACAGTCCCACGTTCAACGAACCGGAAATAAGTATGTGGATCGTTCACGATCGTTATGGGGATACCATTTATCTGACCGAAGAACGGTGGCGACACATTCTTGAATCGCGGCCCGAGCTGGAAGCATACTTCGAGCAGTTTCTCGAAACTCTCCGCACCGGGCAGCGGAAACAAGATGCTCTGACGCCGACCAAGTATCGGTACGCCAAGCAATTTGATGAGTTGTTGCCCCGGAACACTCACCTTGTCCTTATCGTTCTCCTGCAAACCCAACAGAATGCCCAAGGCCAAGAGGTGCCAAATAATTTTGTCGTCACTGGTTGGGCAACCTACATTCAGCCAAAAGGGTGAAGCAATGAATACACTGAATATCCGTAAGACCGACATCCTCGTCTCTGACGGCACTCCAGCACGGCTGATGTACGATCAGGACGCGGATATCCTCGAGATCTTCTTCGGGATCAATGAACCGGCGACTGGCGTTGACCTGACCGACCATATTGTCCTGCGTCTCAATCCCGAGACCAAACGCGCGGTCAGTTTGCTGCTGATTGATTTTTCCCTCCTCACGGAAAAGACAGCCTACGGGCCACGCAGCTACCCACTGGATCACCTCAATGAACTGCCAGAAGCGTTGCGCGCGATCGTGCTACAACTCGTCACCTCCGCGCCCGTCAACCAATTTCTGAAAGTCTCTCATTTACAAACCTCCTCCACGGAACAGGTACCGCTCACCTACGTGGAAACTCCACCGGCGCTACTTGTCGCTTGAGGAGAAACGCCATGACGCAAATTACCATTGAAGTACCAGATGCGCTTGCCAAACGGCTTGACCCGGTACGGGACCAACTCCCGGAGCTTTTGGAACAGGCGCTTGGCGGGCGACCTGCTCCCCTGCCGGTCGAAGTCTATCGCTATGTGCTAGAATTCTTAATGAGCAACCCGGCGCCACAAGAGCTGGTGAATTTCAAGCCTACGTTGGCCATGCAGGCGCGGATCAGTGAGCTGCTCGAAAAAAATCGCGCGGGTGACTTGAGCGCAGCAGAGTCGAGTGAACTCGATGCCTATGAGCGTCTCAACCGCTTTGTCCGCAAGTTCAAGATTCGCGCCTTGCAGGATGTCGAGGCATCTCGGAATGGCGACGCCTGACACACGCCCTTTCCGTTCGCAG
>JABFSC010000270.1 GCA_013140885.1 Deltaproteobacteria bacterium
GGGTGTCACCGCGAGGAATTCGGCGATTCCCGCTGACCGTCGTTTTGATGATATTGGCCGCAGACGGGAGATGGTTTTTGTGAATGGGTACGCGATGCAACAAGTCCTGTCTCGTGCCGCGCTCCGCGACAAGACGTTTTTTGTCGATGAAATAGAGCACTCACTTTATGTGCGAACCACGCCGGAGACCTCCATCACTGCCGTGAATATCGAAGTCTCTCTTCGTTCCCCCCTCCTTTCCGCGGATGGGGTTACCAATATTGTGCTCCGAGGACTCACGTTTCAACACGCGAATACCCCCTATCATACTCAAACCGTGCGGTTTGATCACAGCTCGCAGATCTTGATCGAAGACTGCCGTTTTGATTGGAACAATTGGGGTGGCTTACATTTTGAGCAGAGTCGGAATGTGACAGTCCGGAGGAGTGCCGCGAACCATAATGGTGCCGTAGGTATGGTCGCGGGGTTCGGCAAAAACTTTCTTTTTGAAGAAAACGAGACCTCGTACAATAATTGGCGGGGAGCCAGTGGCGGATTTACAGGCTGGGAAGTTGCCGGCCTGAAGCACTTGTTTATCCACGATGCGCTGTATCGGGCACATCGTGCGGTGGCAAACTTAGCCAGCGGCATGTGGTTTGATTCGGGCAACGTCAATATCACGCTTGTTGACGCGCGGATTGACGGCAATATGGTCGATGGTCTCTATGTTGAGGCGAATCACGGCCCGATTACCGTCCACAAGAGTATTATCTGTCATAATGGACGCTGGGGAGTGTTAGTCGCCAATTCTCGCAAGGTCACGGTAGAGCAAAACATCCTATATGCGAACGCGGCATGTCAACTCGTGGAGCACGGTGGTCGGTCCGTCCGTACTATTGAAGACTCGGAAACCAAAGAGTCCGTGCGGCTCACTTCTGGAGACTGGAGCGTAAGCCACAATATTGTTGTCGGCACCAGCGAGACGGAGAAGCTCTTCTGTTCGAATCAAGGGAGCTCTGAGGACTCGGCGTCTTGGGCTGCCTTTCGCCGGAGTCTCGTCTCTGAGGAAAACGTCTGGTTTAATCCTCACACACCGGAGGTGTTTGCCCTTCCGGGAGGAAGGCAGGTTTCGCTCGGTACCTGGAGAGCAGCTTTGGGGCAGGATGCCAACTCTCTTTTCGCGGATCCGCGATTGGTTGACCCAGCCCAACACCAGTTTCGCTTGTTGCCGGAGAGTCCAGTCCCACGGAAAGAGGAATGGGAGACCTTGACTGACTCCCCAGCTTTCAGGGTTCGGTAAAGAATACCGAGGCGTCGTAAGGTTGGTTGCCGTCGCCCGACCTGTGGTGGTCATTGAGCTCCGGGCTTGCTTGCGTGTCGTTCATGTTGTGGCCTCCTGCTCCACTTTTTGCCTTTCCTCGAACTTGCGTTTTTCCCTGATAAAAGACTAAATGGACAGACTACTAGCCGTGGTCAGCGCCTCCCCCATCTTCAAGCGCTCGAACAGATGATCAGCCAGCCGCAAGCTCAACGCCGCGATAGTGATCGTCGGATAGTTTGCGCCAAAAGTCGGAAACACAGAGCTGCCAGCCACATACAAATTGGCCATACCATGTATCTTGCCGTGCCGATCGACAACCCCGTACTTTGGTGAGTCGTGCATGCGCGTCGTCCCCATGTGATGCCAGGTCCCCATGTGATGCCAGGGCGTAGGGTTCACAACTGGCCACTCTCGACCCTCAAGCGGCCGCACCAGGTCTACCTCCGCGACGTCGGCGCTTCGCAACTCCTCAGCGAAGATCGCGACAGAGCGATCGAAAGTTCTCTTCACCTGTTCGCCGAGACGCCAGTCCACACGCACACGGCGTATCCTTAATTGATCTCGTTCGCTCGTCAACGTCACTCGACTGTCCCGATTCGGCGCGGGCTCACACACGACCTCGATCTGAACGGTATGGACCAGCGTTTGCGGCTTCCATAGTCGTGCGGCGACGAAGCTCCCGGTAACGATCGGATGTCGATAGAGAAGCGAGATATCCCGCCAAACACTGGACCCAGGGCCGGCCTTTCCATGAAGACGGTGCTTCATGCGGATGAGTGCTCCCGCAGTATCGGTACCTTCCCCTGGAAACACAGAAGAAAACCAGATCAGGGAATTTAGTAAGCCCTCCCGTTTCTGCACTTCTCGATTTATTGAAAACTGCGCGGAGACATACGTATTGTGTGCCGAGACCGCACGGCTGAGATAATGGAACTTAGTATCATACAGTCTATTCTTTCTCCACTCTGGCTTAAAGCGCACCTTCCCGAGCGTCAAGCGAGGATGGTCAGCGAAATAGCGACCAACCAAGTCGTTCCCATTCCCCAAACCGCACGGCTGCGCATTGTCAGAGGAAAGAAGGAGCCGTGCGTTCTCGATGCCACCGCAAGCCAAGACAAAATGGGTTGCCTCGACACTAAAGCTCCGACCGCTCAGTGTCTTGACTCGAACCCGACGCACAACCTGGGTACTCGGGTCGGTCTCAATGTCAACGACATTTGCATGCAGGTACGTGCGGACATACTTGGAACGCCGGAGGAGGTCGCGATAGACCACGCTCAAGCGAGATCGTGAGCTGACTTGCGTGAGGACGTCCATCACCCGGCTGGTTGAAAAAGCAATGCGGCGAACATCACTACGATTTATTGCGGAGACCCAGGATTCAACATCGTAGTTAAACGGTCCCAACTGCAACACTTTATGTGCACGCTCATAGTACGGTACAAGTTCCGATCGATCGAATGGCCATCCGCTTTCTGGCACCCAGTCGCGCTGCGTCATGTCGTGGTCCTCCAGGGGCCGACACCAACCCCCCCAGCAATTGCTGCTGCCCCCCAAGAAACGGCTACGGCATCCATCGGCAAAAACGTATGGCAGCCCGGCGTTTTCCCCACGATAGAGGTCGCGCGTCGCCTCGTTCGCACCGAGGCCACCACTTTCCAAGAGAATACAATCGATTCCGCGACGCTCGAACTCAGATGCAAGCGTTATCCCTGCGACCCCTCCACCTACCACGCAGACGGCGCTACGCAATACTGTACGCTCCTCCACTTCCAGTGCACTTCGCAACATCGTCAATCCCTTAGGGAGTGTTGATCATCTTTTGATACCGCCCGGGTAACATCCGACTGCTTTCACAATCCCCCCGGCGAAACGTTCCGCCATGTTTTCGATTGAAGACTCGCGTGCTGACTGTCGACAGCCATCTCTTATTCACGCCGCGGCTAACTTTGCTGCTTTTTGCTTGCGCGGGCTGTGGATCAAAGATAACACCTTGTGCCCCAAGGTCTAGAAGTAACCGACGCGCGCTGGCTTTGATGGGGGCAGTCGAGAAGAACTCTGTTAATTTAGTCAGTATGCTGAGCTGTGGGGCAGCCATCGCAGTCTCCTTTCCTCCCCATGGTGTGAATGACAACCCCATGCCATCCTCCCACAGCTGGGAGACTGCGGTTCCTCAGTTCCCGCGACTGGTTAGTTTCTGAGCTTCATGCCTATGACCTCCCTGACTCCCCGATTATACCGCCCTACACGGTTTGTATGTAGATGGAAGCTGGGAAGTGAGTACGCTTTCCAGCAGCCTCATCCCTGAGTTCTAAGCCATTCTCGTCCCGCGTTGGCACATACTCGGGAAACACCTGCTTCAGCACTTCCTGCCGATCGTAGTGAAGTTGACTCAGGCAGAAGACAATGCGTACATGCTCGTTGTGGATCAAGTATGCTCGCAAGAGGGAGGTTTCCATCCACTGGAAGTATGTCCTGAGTACATCCCGTGGATAGTCATACGGCAGGTAAATGTCATGGAAGTGCACGATGACGCCTGGCGCTAGCCGCGGTAGCACGTCCAAGATCAAGTAGTTCACGTCACCGCCTGGCTTGACCACGTGCGAGGAGTCAATGAACAGCAAATCGCCCGAGGCCAACTCCTTAAAGTTCTCGAACGGAACCGTCTGGACGGGTGCTTGGATCAATTTGGCTCGGCCCAATGCGCGAAGAGGCTTGGAAGGGTAGGGCTCGACACAGGTGAGATTAAATGTTTGCCCGGTCTCCTGCTCGTTGAGTTCAAGAGCCTTCAGCATGCAGTAGGTCGAAACACCACTGCCCACTTCGATAACCCGCCTCGGGTGATAGTGCCGCATCACTCCGTGAAGTGCCTGTGCCTCAATGTAACCGTAGCCCGGGCCGAAGTGCCGCTCGACAGCCTCTCGGTATGTCTGGTTGCCCGCATACTCGTTCTGAAAAGGCATGCAGATACGCCTGAGATTCTCCGCTTGGCCATCCAGGTCTGAAGCAACACCGGGGAGGTCGGACTTCCTTGCCCAAACGGACTGTGTTTTTTCAAGCTGGTGCACGTTGGCCAAGGGCACATAGTAGTGCACAGGTAAGAGGTAAACCCCGGCTCGGGAAGCGAGCTTGAAGGCTTGGAACGATATCTCCTTCAGAAGGCGCTTCAACCTGTGTTTCCTCCTTATCAGGCTTACCGGAACGACACGAATCATAAGGGTTGTTGCCGTCGCCACACCGACTGCGGCGGTCAGCGAGTTCCGGGCTTGGCTGCGTGCCGTTCATCATGTTGTGGCCTCCTGCTCCACTCTTCTCCTTCTCCAGATCCCCACAACGTTTTGAAGAACCCAAGCCCGGGATTCCGTGCCCATGTCAAAAATGATGACCATCAGGACTACGAAACTGAGGATTTGTGAATACCGAATCCAGCTCCTGTCCTGTCAGTGTTCGCCATTCGTTGAAGTCAAGGTTCGTTACCTCCGCACTCCAACCAAAGACACGGAAAGGTTTGGGGCTCGCTGGATGGTGCCAGATGTTCTTCCCTACGGTGAGGCTCTGCATAAATGCCTTCCATGACTGCGATGATGCGCCACCTAAATTGAGTTCAATCAAAAGCTGGCCCACCGTGTTTGCCACAATATCGTTATCTCGAAAAGTCCCCTGTTCGGAAAGCAGTGTCATCTGTTCGCCAGACTCCCAGTTCTTCATCGGGCGACCCTCAATTGGCGACCCTTCCATGAGAATCTGTGCCCGTTTGTTGGCATATATAACGTTGCTCTCCAGGGTCACCCGCTTCGAGTTATTAATCAAGAAACCAGGACCGCGATTATGACAGACGATACTGTTTCGGACCGCGATCGGCCCTTGGTTCGCTTCAATAAACGTCCCGAATATGAGATTATCATGGAAAAATGCCCCATCAACGACGATGTCGGTTGAATCAGAATCGAGCCAGAAACCGGGAGCATGATTTTTTTCCGCCTTATGGCGACGATACTCCGCACCGTGGATAAACAGATGCTTCAAGCCGGCAACAGACCAGCCTGTATAATCCCCCATTACCCCGCGCCAGTTATTGTATGAGGTTTGCGTCTCCTCAAAGAGAAAGTTTTTACCAAACGCGGCCCCCATCCCAGTGCTCCCATTAAAGTCAGCCCTGCTCCGGCGTACGGTGACCTGCTGCGAGTTGCCGAGACTCAGTCCTCCCGCATTGTTCCAAATAAATTGGCAATCTTCGATCAGGACGTTGGCCGAACTCCCGATCTCGACGGCACTCGTATTAAATGGACTATTGGCGTGCTTAAAGATAATTCCTCGGAGGACCAAATTCTTTTTTTGTAACGCCTTCAACACGACCGGGCGTACGGCAACTTCGGTAATGGTCGTCGGCGTGACCACTAATCCTACAGGAGGTTGCATATATACCGTGTCCTTCGTGTCATCAGCGTAGAAGCTGCCGGCGCTCAATTCCGCGTAGGACAGCACCTGTTTGAGAAACTTCCCTGCAACGACGATCATCTCCCGCTTGCGCACGATCGGGGTAAAAGCCTTTGCCGCAACCGCGTCCGAGCGCCAGTCGGATGGGACATCCGATAATGCCCAATCATAGGGCCATGCGTGAGTGTAGATGTTACTTGTTCCTTGTTGCTTCCATCCGGTCCATACGTCCGACCCTGCGATGGCCACGGTTCCCATTTGCTGCGCTTCGAAAACGATTGGGGCATCGGTTTCTTGCCAAACGTCAACCATCTCACGGAAGGTCCCTGGGGCAATCGACACCTTGACGCCCACGTTCCTGCGATTTTTTATCCAGGCTAGTTCTGTTGCTTTGCTCAGCGTCTTGAGGGGAAGATCCACCGTCCCCGGATTTGCGTCAGAAGCCTGTGGAGACCGGTTGTTGACGTGGAGAACGACACTGACGCTCTGCTCAGGAACGCTAGCGCCTGTTACCTGAGAATGGGCGGAAATGGGCCACAAGAAGAGACCCAAGAGGCTAACAATGAAACGATAAGACTGCTTCATAACAGCTCCTTAATGAGAATGTGGCCGTTCTGAACCACAGTCCGATCACAAGGAACTGTGTTCATCCGGCAACCCTGCTGCCATATCCCGCTATCGCGGAATTTAGGTCAGTGGCTTTGCGTCCCACCCTTTCGAGTGGTTTGCCTTTATCAAATGATACGTATTTCTAACGCGCTGTTCCGCAAGAATGACCTCTTCAACGGAAAACTTAAGCTCATTTCCTTGGCATAGATGAATTCTCCTTTTAGGCTAACATGATTTATTTACATAAGAGCGGATCGGTGCAATCGCACAGAACTTAAACTGGGTCTCCTCAATCAGACCATAAAAAAGGAGACACTCAGACCGGGTTGCGCAGGGCACGAATCTTTGCTCCCCTCTTGCCAGACGTACATTTTTTTCCCATTGTGCCGGAAAGTTTTTGCCCCGCGCGCGGCCAAGGAGATCCCCATGAAATTTGGCATTCTGTACATTCCCGATTACTACCCAGAGCGCTATGCGTCCGCCAGCCACTACTATGGCGAGATGATGGAGCAGATTCAGTATGAAGAAGAACTGGGTTTCGACGGCGTGTTCTTCGCCGAGCACTATGTTGGTGGCTATGCGTTTCCGTCTCCGCCCGTGTTCGCCGCCGCCGTCGCGCAGCGCACCAAGCGCATCCGCTTGGGGACCGGCGTGACCCTCCTCCCACTCAACAATCCGATCCGCACCGCCGAGGAATACGCCATGCTGGATGTGTTGAGTAATGGACGACTTGATCTCGGCATTGGTCGTGGCGTGCTGAAAGCCGAGTACGAACTCTTCGACATTGACGAATCCGAAAGTCAGGGACGGTTTCACGAGTCGCTGGAGATTATTCTGCAAGCGTGGACGCAGGACACCGTGTCCTATGAGGGGAAGTATTACAAAATTCGCGACGTGCGCGCTTTGCCCAAGCCGGTGCAGCAACCGTTTCCGCCAATCTGGGCGGCCTGCGCGGTGAGTCCAGAGAGTTTCACCTGGGCCGGGCAAAAGGGATTTCATCCCATGACCGTGCCGTTCGCCTATCCCAAGCATGACCAATTACAGGCGAAGATGGACCTCTACTGGTCGGCATTAAAACAAGCCGGGCATGATCCCAGCACGCGCGAAGTGTTGGGCGTGTATCATCTTTATGTGGACGAGACCGACGAGAAGGCGCATGCGCAAGCCAAGGGGCACTATCTGCGCTACTTACAGTTCTTCGGCGCGCTCGAACAGAAAGTGTCGTTTCAGAGCGCGGACTACAAGGAATACAAAGGCGGCTTGTCGAAGATGCTGGGGCCGGTGACGTATGACGACCTCGACAAAGGCGACTGCATTATTTTCGGCAGTCCAGAGCGCTGCATTCAGCGGCTCACACGCGCGCAAGCCGACTTTGGTCTTTCGTATCCGGTTTTCGAGGTCAACTTCGGCGGCTTCCCCCACAAGGAAGCGATGAAGTCACTGGAGATGTTCGCCAAATACGTCATGCCCGCGTTGCGGTAGAGAGAAGGAGACAGGGCGACCTGACGCGCCCACGCATCGCTCTGTCCCCTTCTCCGAACCGTCCCAGACTCCGAACCCCGAACTGTTTTCGACTCCGAACTGTCTTCAACTCCGAACTGCCCTTAACTCCGAACTGCCCATGCCTTTCGTGTACATTCTGCGCTGCCGCGACGGTTCGCTCTATACCGGCATCACCACCGATGTGTCGCGGCGTGTCCAGCAGCACCAGACCGGGCGCGCCTCGAAATATACGCGCGCTCGGTTACCGGTCACGCTCAGTTGGACACGCCAGGTCGAATCGTGGAGCCAGGCCCTCAAGGAAGAGCATCGCATCAAAGCCCTGCGCCGCGATCAGAAAGAGGCGTTGCTCCACACCCAACCAGAACAGGATGCCGTTACCCGATGAGTCAGTCGTCTGTCCTTTTAAGTTGCGAAGCCGTCAGTAAAGCCTACGGTCTGCAATCGCTCTTCTCCGGGCTCTCGTTCGCGTTGAGCGAGGGCGACCGGGTCGGTCTCGTTGGTCCGAATGGATCCGGGAAATCGACGTTCCTCAAAATCCTGGCGGGCGTCGAGTCGCCCGACAGTGGTACGCGCGCGGTGCGACGCTTGGCCCGTATTGGCTACGTGCCACAGGACCCAGTGTTTCCCGCCGGGGTCACGGTTGAAGAGGTGATGCGGGCCGCGTTTGTCGATGACCCCCGCGAGGATTTCGAGAAAACCCGGCAAATCGCCATCACCCTGGGACGCGCGGGGTTCAGCGATTTTCAGCAAATCGCGACGACCCTCTCTGGCGGCTGGCAAAAGCGCTTGGCCATCGCCAGCGAGATGGTGAAGGCTCCGGCGATTCTGTTGCTGGACGAACCCACCAACCACCTGGATGTCGAGGGCATTCTGTGGCTCGAAGAGTTGTTGCAGGCCGAGCCGCTGGCGTATCTGGTCATCAGCCATGACCGCTATTTTCTTGAAAACGTGTCCTCGCGGATGCTCGAACTGAATCGTATGTATCCGCAAGGGTTGTTCGAGTCCGAAGGGCGCTACAGCGATTTTCTGGTGAAACGCGACGAGGCGTTACGCAATCAAGCCGCGTATCAAGAGTCGCTGGCGAACACGGTTCGACGCGAGATCGACTGGCTGCGCCACGGGGCCAAGGCGCGCACCACCAAGGCGCAAGCGCGCATCAAGGAAGCCGGGCGACGTATCCAAGAACTCGCGGACATCAAAACGCGGACCGTGCAAGAATCGGTGGGGATCGACTTCACCTCCTCGGAGCGCAAAACCAAGAAGCTGGTGGTCGCGCGCCAACTCCGTAAATCCTTTGGTGACAAGCGCGTGCTGGATGGCGTGGACGTGACCCTGACGCCGGGAGTCCGGCTCGGTTTGATCGGACCCAACGGCAGCGGCAAGACCACGCTGCTGCAACTGCTGGTCGGCAAGCTGACGCCCGACAGTGGTGAGATCGAACGGGCCGATGGCTTACAGATTGTCTATTTCGACCAGAATCGCGAAGCCCTCGACCCGACGCTCACACTGAAACGGGCGTTGGTGCCGCAAGGGGACACGGTGATCTATCGCGACCGTCCGATCCACGTCGCGTCATGGGCCAAGCGCTTTCTGTTTCGCACGGATCATCTCGAAATGCCAGTGAGCCGCCTGTCGGGCGGTGAGCAAGCCCGCATCCTGATCGCGCGGCTGATGCTCCGACCCGCGGATTTACTGATTCTCGACGAGCCCACCAACGATCTCGACATCCCGACGTTAGAGGTGCTGGAGGAAAGTCTCCTCGATTTTCCTGGAGCCCTGGTGTTGGTGACGCACGACCGATTCTTGTTGGACCGCGTCTCGACCATATTACTGGGACTTGATGAGGCTGGTCGGGGCACCTTCTTCGCCGATTTCGCCCAATGGCAAGCCGCGCAACAGCTAGCGACGCCAGCCCCACGTGTCGGACCACCGAAAGCCCCACGTCGAGAAGGA
>JABFSC010000419.1 GCA_013140885.1 Deltaproteobacteria bacterium
CGCGCGCCAAGGTCTGGAGCCGTTGCTCGACCTCGGACGCACGCCGCCGAGCATAACTCAACGCATTCTGTAACTGCGCTTCTTGCGTGAGCAGATTGACAATGTCCGACTTGATCTCTTCCGCGCAGGCTTCTCGTTCGACCAAGCTCTGTTGCAGCCCGCCGATTTCCTGTTCGTAGGTGCGGAGGAAGGTTTCGTCTTCTTGTAGCCCGTGTTGAATCTCGGTGGCGCGTGTATCCAACTCCACCACTTCATCACTCATCTGTCGCAACTTGTCCCTGAGACCGACGATCTCTTCTTCCGCCGTGCTCACGCGCGCGGTGGCACGCTGTTCTTGCTGAATGAGGAATTGCTTCTTCTGTTCCCCTTGCCGCAGGGAGCTTTCAAGCGTCCGACGGTGCTCTTCAACCTCGTGTAGCGCGCTCTCCTCCTGACTGAGAGTCGCGACGGTCTCCACGCGTTCCGTCTGAATCCGCTGCTCCTCGTGGACCAAATGTTCTTCTTGTTGCCGGAGTTCTTCTCGACGACTCTCAAGCGCGGCTAGCTCCTCCGACAGGACCCGATAGGTCCGACAGAGCAACGCCAGATCAATCGCCTTGAACTCATCTTGCAGCGTTCGATACTGCTCCGCTTTCTTCGCCTGTCGGCGGAGTGAGGCCAACTGCCGATCCATTTCGCGCAAGAGATCAGCGACTCGGGAAAGGTTTTCTTGCGTCCGCTCCATTTTTCGCTCGGCCGCCACTCGCCGACTACGGAACAAACTCACACCCGCCGCTTCTTCAATCAGTAAACGAATCTCTTCGGGTTTGGCGTTAATGAGGTGATCGACCCGCCCTTGCTCGATAATCGAATAGGCTTTGGTGCCCGCGCCGGTACCGAGGAAGAATTCCACGATATCCCGCAAGCGACACGGCACCTTGTTAATGGAGTATTCCGACTCGCCGGAGCGAAAGTAGCGGCGCGAGATCATCATCTCGCTCCACTGCGTGCCAATCGGGCCACCA
The DNA here is from genome assembly GCA_013140885.1 of Deltaproteobacteria bacterium. Taxonomy (GTDB): domain Bacteria; phylum Desulfobacterota; class Binatia; order Bin18; family Bin18; genus JABFSC01. The sequence continues at coordinate 1,005 of JABFSC010000419.1, forward strand.
CTGCCGACAATGGGGTCGGTGGCATCATTTTCCAGCAACAGGTTCACTTCGGCCATGCCAAGCGGCGAGCTGCTTTCGTTTCCGGCAAAGACCACATCGCTCATCTCTTGGCCACGCAGATGACGCGGGCTTTGCTCACCAAGCACCCACCGCAACGCGTCGATGACGTTGGATTTGCCGCAGCCATTGGGTCCGACAATCGCGGTGATCCCTGCTGGAAAACTCAAAGCGGTCTTATTTTTGAAGGACTTGAAGCCCAGCAGCTCTAGTTGCTTAATCCGCATCTTCCCCACAACGCCTCCAATATCCCCACCAGCTTCTGGGTGCCGCTGGGCGGGGTTTCCTCAAGGGATATGGACCAGAAGGTCCGCGAGCCACCATATATTGTGGTCGACGAAAAAGCTATTGCTCTAGCAGCTCCGCATTCCAGTACGCGGCATCCACCATATTCAGGTAGGGACGCCACTCGTGATAGCGCTTGAAGCTAAAGGTTTCGAGCATGAACGGGGTCCACTCCGGGCGGAACGGTTTCCGAATCAGGTGCATGCCCGCCTCTTCCGGCCTCCGTCCGCCTTTGACGCGGTTACAGGTAAAGCAGGAGCACACCATGTTTTCCCAGGTCGAGAGTCCACCTTGGGAGCGAGGCAGGACATGGTCGAGATTCAACTCCGAGCGTGGCAGTTTTTCACCGCAATACTGGCAGGTATTATTGTCGCGGGAGAAGACGTTGAAGCGACTAAAGCGCACTTGGCGTTTGGGCACGCGATCATAGCCGATGAGCAGGATGACCCGCGGCACGCGAATCTCCCGATTCACCAAACTAATAGTGTCATCGTCGCGAACGGCGGCGAGGTCGCTCCAACTATTGAAGTCGAAAGTACGGTACTGATGGTCAACCGCTTTCGCAATTCCCTGATAAAGCAGGCAGACAGCACGACGGACTGAGGTCACATGGACGGGGAAGTACGACCGATTGAGGACCAAGACTTTCGTGGATAAGACGCTCATTCCCTGCTAAATCCTTACAACAACAGGTTTTTCGAGCCGTCACAGTAACCGCCGGTGGTGTGTGTGTCAATAAGAAACTCGACTGTTGCGTTTTGGGGTAACGGGAGGGGCAAGCACATGGCTGTCCCCCTCTAGTGTTGGGCAAAGAGCGTCGAAAAGACTGCCGTGGGGGATTGGCCTTGTTGGAACACCTGCGCATGCTCCACGACCACGGGGACCGGGGCGACCAGCGGCGGTGGCATGGGGGCTCTCGCCAACTACACAATGCCATTGCGCGGGAATTTCAACCAGAGAAGATCGTCCTGTTCAGTTCGTATGTGTATGGGAAACCGGATACCGATTCAGATGTCGATCTGCTGGTCGGAACCGCCGAGGAGGTGAAAGAAAGACTGGCGATTGGGGATCGCTTCAAGCGCGAGATTCTGACGCGCGGGAAAGCACCGTATGAAGTGAACCATCGCAAGCACTCAACTACGGTTTTCTCGGAGGGCGGCTCAACCCCGCCATCGCCTCTTTCGCCGTGGTGCGGATGGGATACTGGGCGTGATTCGCCTTCAGTTCCAACGTATGTCCGTCGGGGTCCAAAACATACACGGAAGTCCCAAATCCCGTCGCGCCGTACAATTCGACGGGACCAGACACGATCGGCACCTGGTGTTCCTTGAGGTAGGCGACGATCTCGTCAACGTCTCCCTGCATCATCAGACAGAGGTGATCCATCCCGCGTCCCTCTTTCTCCGCCAGCGCCTTTCCAGCAGGCAAGACGCGCAGGTCAATCAGATTGCGACCGCAGCGAATCTGGTAAATTTGGATATCCTCAATGACCCGTTCGACCGTCAGGCCGAGGACATGGGTATAGAATCGGAGAGACCGTTCACTATTCGTGATGTAGAGCACCACGTGATCGATCCCCTCGAATTGCATGGCACAGTGCGATTTCATCATTACTCCAAAGAATGAGCCGTGATCGGATTTTGTGTTAGCTGTTAGGGGTGCTGTCCTTGGAAGAATCGAGCAGTCGCTGCACGAGCGCCTCGCAGTCCCTGCGACGGTTAGTACCGTAATAGATCACGCGGCTGGCGATCGGATCACCTGCGAAGAATCCTTCGTACATCGACTGTCGGCCACCGAATTGCGTCCCCACCATCTCCCACGCCAGCTTCATGATCCGCACCCGTTCCCGCGCCTCCAGGTCTCGGCCCCGCAGATGACGCGGCAACAACTCCTGCAAGTCGGGGTGCGCGAAATCCTTCTCGGTCGGCGTCATAATCAAACCACTACTGCCCATCAAGCGCAGAATTTCCATCGCGCGCGCCATCGCTGGCGGGAAAAACAAGCGGATGGCCGTAATGCCCACCATGCCGCGCCCCGCCACGCCAAAGAGCATCCCCAATCCAGGAATCACTCCACGTGAAGTCGCGGACGCTTCGGTTTTCGCCTCTTCTGTCCCTAACGGATGATTGGCGTTGTACAGCACGTCATGCGTGGTCGCGGTGATCAACCCCTCCGCCAATTCGACGGAGCCAACCAGTTCACCGAGCATTTCTTGATAGCGGGGCATCTGCGTGCGCCCCACGGCGCGCGCCACCATGCACGCGAGGCCAGCCAAAAAGCGTAATTTCACCGTGCCGCGAATCACGGCTTGTAGCGTAATGTATCCTGGAAAAGCTGGACCCATCAGATTGTAGGTCTCGACATCACGCGCGGCGAACACCCGTTCCCACGGCACCAACACATCGTCAAAGAGCGCGATCGCATCCCCCTCGTCGAAGCGTCCGCTCAGCGGGCGATCAAATTGATTTTGCCCGCTGTCGTAGGGTTCGCGACAAATGAATTTCAGACCAGGCGTGGCCACTGGAATCGAGAAACTCAGCGCATAGTCCTCTTCTCCAGGTTTCCGCGGCATGTACGGCCCGACCCAGAGTTCGTCACTCACGGGTGCGAGCGTTGAGAGCATCCGCGCGCCCCGAACGAGCAGCCCTGCGTCGGTCTCCTTGACCACTCGCAATGCCTCTTGGGCCTCGACGCCTTTGGAGCGATCAATCTGCGGGTCCACCAGCGTATGTGTCAGACACAGGTCCTGCTCGCGGCACTGCTCATAATAGGTCCAGGCGTTCTCACCAAAGCGCGGGTTCTGACGCCCCAGCAAATCACGGATCGCCGCCGTGTCCGCGACGAACGCATTCATAAAGTCGGGTAACCGTCCCATCAAGCCATACGTCAATTCGCAACGTGCGCGCTCACCGTTCACACGTTGAACCATCTCTTCCTGTGTCTTGGCGAGGACAAACGATGTACTCACCGGTTGTCCAGACGTTGGCGATGGCGTGGTCATGAACGGCGCGTATGTTGGATCCGATTGGCGATCATACAAATCCGCCAGTGTCCGGATGACCCCCTGAAAGGGTCGATATTGCGTAACATCCCGCACAAGCTCGCCGTTGACATAAATGCGGCGGTCGTCCCGCAGCCCTTCGATATATGCTTTTCCGGTGCGTGCACCCATGCTGTCCTCTCTTGTGTGTAGCAGTCAGCCGCGAATGGCGTATGGCTCGCTTCGCTCTATGGCAAATAGCCTATAGCTTATGGGAGGAAGCTTTGACCATAGAGTGAGCGTAGCGAACGGGCTATGCGCTATAGGCCATTTGCCAGCTACAGATGTCCCTGATGCCCCCAGATACTGCCCGACGTGTGCATCTGCACCTGCCAGGTACGATCGTCGATCTCTCGCGCTCCCCAGCCATACTCAACCGCGAATCCCGACGGGGTCCGCAAATAAAACGACACCATGTGGTCGTTGGTATGTTTGCCCAGGTTCATAATGATGGGCACTTGCTGTTCTTGACACAGGTAATAGGTCGAGCCGACATCATCGAGAGAGTTGGTCTGGAGCATGAAATGATGCAACCGCTTGGGCGCCTTCGGCATCGCCGCGAAGGCCAACGAGTGATGCCGCGGGTTGCAGTGGAAGAACGCGACTTTTACTGTCACTCCCGGCGCGGGATTGATATTGACGAAGTCACTAATCCGCATACCCAGGACGTCACGGTAGAAATGCAGACTGCGGTCGAGATCCTCGACGAAGAGGACAAAATGACCCATCCCCTGGTCCGCCGTCTTGAAACCGCTAATGGGGCGTGGTGATTGAAAAGGTTTCTCAAACGTGACCAACGGGCCATAAAAAATTTCCGAAGGAATCCCACTCGGATCCTGTAATTTGATCAACCCCGCCACCCGTCGGGTCGCCGCTTCTTCCAAAGTACCCGGCTGGACGGTCACCCCCGCGGCGGTCAGTTGGGCCGCCATCGCTTGCAATGCTTCCTCGGTGGGCACTTCCCAGCCGATATAGGCGATATCATCCTTCCCTGTGGGGTGGACAATAAAACGGTGATGATACTCATCAATGCGGAGGAACAAGGAACCGTCCGCATCTCGCCCATTGGCCTGTAGCCCCAGAATCTGGCCCGCGAACCGCTCCCAGTCATCGACGTTGCTCACACTCAATCCCAGGTATCCTAACTGCGAGACACTTGTCATCGAAATCTCCTTTGCGCAAAAAGCGTAAAACGTACACCGTAAGAGAACCTTATATTCCGCATCTCACCGCTGCATACAAGGGTCACGTTTCCGCTGTCAAGATCGCCGCAGCCGAGCGGAGTTGGATGTGGACGGCAGCAGCCCTTCCGAGGAGTGCATGCGCCAGTATAATGCGGTAAGCTCCTGCTGTGTCTCTGAGGACTCTTACACAATGAAAATTCTTGTTGCTGAAACTGCCGGTTTTTGTTGGGGCGTGCGCCGCGCGCTTGATCAAGCCGTTGACCTCGCCAAAAAAATTGACGGTCCGGTGCAAACCTTCGGTCCGCTCATCCATAACGCTCAAGTCATGGAAGAACTCACGGAACAGAATATCCACCCGGTCGAGCAGGTCGCCGATATTCGCGGGGGAACGGTTCTTGTCCGTGCTCACGGTGTCCGCCCTGAGATGTTCGATCAGCTCCGCGCGACCGGGGCTGACGTATATGACGCGACCTGCCCGCTCGTGCGCAAGGTGCAAAAGATCATCACCAAGTACGGCGACGATGGCTATGATGTCGTCATTGTCGGTGACGATCATCACGCTGAAGTAGCCGGTTTGCGTGGATACACAAAGCAGCAATGCTTCGTCGTCGCCGATGAGAAAGAAGCGGCTCAACTGCCCACATTTGACCGCGTCTGTGTCGTGTCGCAAACAACCCAAAATGACGACACCTTCGCGCGCACGGTCGAGGTCATCAAAGAGAAGGCGCGTGTCATTCGCGCGACCAATACCGTCTGTGAACCCACCCGTGACCATCAGCGCGAGACGATTGATTTAGCGAAGCAAGTCGACTTGATGGTGGTGGTTGGAGGGCGGCATAGCGCTAACACCTGCCGGCTAGCGGACCTCGCGGCGCAAGAAGGGGCACGGGTGCTCCATATCGAAACGGACGCGGAGTTGCAGAAAGGGCATTTTGAACAGTGCGCGACGGTGGGAGTCACTGCTGGCGCGTCCACCCCGGAGTGGATGATTAACCGCGTCGTGACCAAGTTGGAGGCGTTCAATCCTGAGACCACCAGTCGGCTCACCACCTGGCTCAATCATGCGATGGGGGTCCTGGTCGCCAGTAACGTCTATGTTGGATTGGGGGCCGCGTCACTCACCTTGGCGGCGAGCTTGTTGTTGCAACCGACGGTTGGGCGCGAGCAATTGTGGCCACTCTTAGGAACCGCGGGACTCTTTATTCTCGCGATGCACACGGTCAACCGCTATCAAGAACGGTCGCACTACAGCGGGTGGGGCACGTTCTCACCGCGCAGTTTTCAGCGGTTCCAGCAGATCATGTTGTGGATTGGCGTGCTCGCCCTCACCGGCGCATTGGGCATCGCGGTGGCTCTTGGGTGGAATGAATTCCTGGCGCTGGCCGCTTTTGGGCTCTTAGGCGCGCTCTACAATGTCAAACTCGTTCCACTCCAATGGGCCCGTCACATCATGGGGATCCGTCGTATCAAGGATCTGCCCGCGTCGCGGGATATTGCCACCGCCTTGGGGTGGACAGTGGCGACGGCCATCGTTCCGCTGCTCACGATAGGTGCGACGTCTTCTCTGAGGGCCACGGGGGTCTTGGGCTTTGTGTTCGTGTTGGTGTTCTTGCGTTCGGCGTTGATTGGGGTACGCGATGTGCAAGGCGACAAGATCATGGGCATGGAAACGCTCTTCAAGGTCGTCGGTAAACGGCGGACCAAAGCCGTGCTTATCAGTGCGGTGGCAACGCTGTCTATCCTATTATTGGGCCTGACCTTGCCCTGGCATTCCCTCCCGCTCGCGGCGCTCTTGTTTCTCGTCGTGCCCTACATTTGTACGGTCTGTGTCTCGTATCACCGGCGATTGCTGCCGAAAGGAGCGGCGGGAGAGATTCTCGTGGACGGCCAGTTCTTGCTTGCTGGAGTGCTCGCCCTGGCCTGGCATCTGTGGCGGTAAATTTCGGGAACGGGAGCCCCCGCTACGCCGGAGGGACAACCACGTCTGATTTCGTCAGCTCCTGCGTATCCGGGCTTCCCTTGAACCAGGAACGAATCGCCCGAACCCCACGCTTGGCGAGCTGAATGATTTTCGGCAGCATCCACACCGCCACCCCGCAAAAACCGAGCACAAAGAGAATCATCAACAGCGGATAATTGAAAATCGCCCACAGTCCGGCGAACACACTGAGATCTTCCGCGACACTAGCGGTCCAATTACTAAACGGCTCAGGGCTGGTGTTAATCGCGAGCCGCGTGACCATTTTTGTCCCGTGAGCAGCGGTCGCGACCGCGCCGCCCGCGAGGATCGCCACGAGTTGCAGGGCTGGGTTCACATCGCCCGCCGCTCCCCAAGCAAGAACAGCACCGGCGGGAATGCGGAAAAGCGTATGCAGGGCGTCCCAGCCACTATCGACATAGGGGACCTTATCGGCGAAGAACTCAACAACATACATCAAACAGGCAACGCCAATGACCAGCGGGTGCATCAAAATCTCAAGGTTCGGCGGAAGCTGAATCAGCCCGTGGCTCCCAGCGAGTCCGAGGACGGCCACGGTGGCATACAGATTGATGCCAGAAGTCCAGGCCGTCCCCATCAGCAAACTCAGAGTTTCCAGAACGCCCATCGTTACTCCTTCTTCACCACGCGAAAGCGGTTCAGGTCCCGTGAACCGCGGGATCATTACCACCGAGGCCAGGGGGCGTAATAATCACGCCCGTCATCATACCGTCGTGGATAGTCTCTCCTACCATACCAGTCCTGGTTGCCATACCACCCATATCGTTTCCCCTGGTACCAGCCTTGATGCCTCCCGCGATTATGACGGCCACGGTGGGAATCGCGCCAATCATCGTGAAAATCGTAGTGATCTCGGTCGAGCCAGCGATGGAAGCGCTCATGGCGCCGGTCGGAGCGTGGGGACCTGTGGTATTCACGGTGCAGATCTCTAGCTCCATTATGATAATCCCCATGACGATCTCGATGTCGGCCATGGCGGTGGTCACTATCCGCCATCACCACAGGAGGTAACAGGAGCAATCCGGCCAGTGATAGCGCGGCAAGCGAGGTTCTTCTCGATAACGTGTTCATACATAACTCCTTTCCTTGGGACGCGAAATTTTCTAGCCGCTATCAACACCGGACGCGAAAAAAAGTTTCGCCCGGAATTCAGCGCGTGGCGAACAGCTTGCCGAGCACTGGCGAGCGAAAACGCCGGAAAAGAAATAGTTCCCATACTTGGAAAACCTGACAGGAGTTTCAGGATTTTCCCGACAGATGCACCGCCGATCTTACATTGACCTCGCATGGGGTGCATCGTAGAGTACCTGTTATTCAGTGTCACAGAAGGAGAAGTTCACCATGCTCAGAAAAACCCTTATCATTACAAGTCTGCTCTGCGGGCTCTTCATGTCCTCTCGTGCCTCGGCTACCCCACCGCTTGTCACAATTGATAACCCCACAGGCGGTAAATCCGCATCCGGCATCATCACTTTTTATGGGTGGGCGTTAGGACTCGACTCCCCAGTCCAAAAAGTAACGGTCTTTTTCGATAACAATAATCAGGCGAAGACCGAAATTGTCGCCAACGGCCCCCGTGGCGACGTCGCCCTAGCCTTTCCCAATGTTCTGAACTCACCACGTTCGGGCTTCGCCATTGCGCTGAACACCCGGTTTCTGCCGAATGGCAGACACCGCATCAGTGTGGAAGCTATCAACGCGAATCAGGAAACCAAAATCACCTCGGCGGACTTTCTGGTTTCGAATACTCCCGGTGAACTGAACCCCTCCACGGTCAATCTTGATTTGACGGACGCCTTTCTTAGTGTCGTCGGGCCGAAAGAAATCCTGGTCGAAGGCGTCAAAATCAATGGACAGGAACTTGTCACTGTTCTCAAATATGACCCCAATTCCAATCAGTTTCTCATGTCCTCTTTTGTCGCCGACGCCGATAAAGACGGCTTTCGGGACGATGACCTCGATAAGGACGGATTCAGCGATAAAGATGAGGACGAAGACGGTTTCCCTGATGACGACCTCGACCGCGATGGCCTGAGCGACAACACCAACACCAATACCAATACCAATACCAATACGAACACCAACACCAACACCAACACCAACGGGAATGACAACGAGAATGACAACACCAACGAGAATGACAACACCAACGAGAATGACAACGGCAACTAGCGGTATGACACAAGACTTCTTCCCGGTTTCATAATGACCAACCGGAGGG
>JABFSC010000756.1 GCA_013140885.1 Deltaproteobacteria bacterium
ACCTTCCCATGCAAGAGACCCACAAGTTGCTTGACAATGGCGAGCCCCAACCCTACGCCGCCATGTTTCCGATTCGCTGAGCCATCAACTTGATGAAACTCGTTGAAAATGAAGGGGAGCTTGTCGCTTGGAATGCCAATCCCCGTATCCACGACTTCAAAGACCATGACCTCTTGCGCGTTCTCGGCCCGGACGCGGACGACAATCTCGCCTTGCATGGTGAACTTGAAGGCATTGGTGAGCAAGTTCGCGAGAATCTGTTCAAGCCGCGACGCATCCGTTTCGATTGCCGGTAACCCCACCGGGATGTCCCAGATCACGACAATCTCTTTTTCCTGCCGCAAGCGCTGCGCGAGAGCGACCAAGGGATCACACACATGGGTGACCCGGACCGCGTTAATCTGCAGGATGGTTTTTCCAGAGCTGATCCCAGCGAGCGTCATCAGGTCGGAGAGTAAATGAAACAACTGCTCGGATTTGGCTTTGATGTGTCCGAGCATCGTCTGCTTCAGGTCATCGCGCTCTTTTTCCGCGAGCAGCTCGGTATAGCCCATAATCACGTGGAGTGGTGTCCGCAGCTCATGCGACACGTTGGCCAGAAACTCTTCTTTCATGCGGATAAATTCCGCTTGTTCCTCGATCCGTTGCTCGAGCATTGTCCGCGACCGCCCCAGCTCCACCCGCATCCGTTCAAAGGCATCCGCGAGAATCGCGAGTTCATCCTCGCGGTTTTCGAGCACCACGGGTTGAGACAGATCGCCCTCGGCCATCCGTTTCGCGTCAGCGGTCAACACACGGATGCTGCCGACAAAGCTGTCAACGAACCGTCCTCCGAGATTGCCCGCGAGCAGCACGATGCCGAGTCCGGCCCACCACAACAAGTGATGCATGTGTCGCACTTCCGCCAACGCCACGGCCCGGGGTTGTTCGGACACGACTTGCCACGACGCCTGCGAGAGCGAGGCCGTCGAGGTCAGGACCTCTTCCCGGTCCAGTGCCGTCATCACACACTGCAACAAACGTTCACTATGATTACTCGCGACGATGCACCCTTGGCTGTCGCGGACATCAATAAATCGCGCGTCATTAAGCAGCGCGCCATTGAGGAGCCCGCGGATCTCCTCCCCATCAAGATTCATGACTCCGCCGAGCACGCCGCGGATTTCTCCGGTCTCGCCATGGATCGGTACGCTCATCACCACGTGCGGTTTCTCGAAGAACGCATTGCCGCGGATGCCTGCCGAGACCACTTCGTGCTCGCCCATGTGTAATCGGGCGACGCTCGCGGTATCAATCAAGGTCCGCCCCAGCCAGGGTAGTCGTGGAGGGTCGGTCCATGTCACCGCGCCATTCCGGTCAAGCAGGAAGAAGCCGCCAGTAAAAACAGGGGAGTGCAGGACATCATACTGGAGTGTGTTCCACGCGGAGGGGGACGACGAGACGGTCTGAGCATCAACACGCGCGCGAGTCGCACGGAACAGGTCGGGCAGTCTGGCCATTGCCTCGAGCTGTTTGCGGCCGGAGGATAAATGGGCGTCGAGCTTGGCGGCAATCGTTTCCACGGTTTGTTGGAACCGAGTTTTTGCTTCTCGCTCCTCGCGTGCCACGAGATACATGGTGAACCCGCTGTAGACGACGCACAGCGTGACGACATAGGCTATTACCAAGGTGATACTTTTGGTTTTGACACTCCAGTGACGTGGGAAGAATTTCGAGAAATTCATGGTTCGTGTGTCTTTCGACCCTCGGACAATCCAGTTTCGTTGCTCATTGGGTCTATTCCTACCATCGGCCCGTCAGGAAAAGACTTTAGTCCTTGTTCTTGTATCAGCTAAATAGCGCATAAATATAGGGTAGTTTTGCGGAAAAAACCGGAAATGGCGGAAAGGGAGAGATTCCGTCACGCTTCTCCTTGCGTGGGGTGTCGTCGCATTCCGTCGGGAGGAGTACGTGTGAGAAGGGATCGTTCCGGCAAGCGCCGGGAAGCGGTCTGTCTAACTCTGGCGAGAACGGCGATCGACGTTTAAGGCGGCTTCGCGCAACGCTTCAGGAAGGGTAGGGTGGCCGTGCATCGTCCGCGCCATGTCTTCCGCGGACGCGCCAAATTCCATGGCCATCACGGCTTCGGCGATAATATCCGAGGCGCGGGGACCAATGATGTGCACGCCAAGAATCCGATCGGTCTTGGCTTCGGCGATGACTTTGACCATCCCGTCGGCTTCATCCATGCACCGGGCCCGGCCATTGGCTAGGAAGGAAAAAGTGCCGACCTTATAAGGAATTGCCGACGCTTTCGCGGCTTCCTCGGAAAGCCCGACGGTCGCAACCTCTGGCCAGGTGTAGACGATACCGGGAACAACGTCGTAGTTGACGTGTCCCGCCTTGCCCGCCAGCCGTTCGGCGAGTGCGACTCCCTCTTCTTCGGCCTTGTGCGCCAGCATTGGACCGACAATGACGTCACCAATGGCGTACACGCCGGGAACGTTCGTCTGGTAGTGGGTGTCCACCACGATCCGTCCTCGTTCATCGAAAGCCACTCCGATCTCGGCAGCGCCAAGCCCAGCGGTGTAAGCTTTACGACCGACGGCCACGAGCACACGGTCGGCTTTGAGTTCACTGACGACCTGCTTCTCATTCTCGATCATCACCGCCACTTCGCCATTCTGGACGGTGGCTTGTGTCACCTTGGCTCCAAGGAGAAAGGCGAATCCCTGTTTCGTGAGAGAGCGTTGCAACGCCGAGGCTATTTGTGCATCCGTGCCGGGGATCAAGCGTGGCATCAATTCCACTACAGTCACTTTCGCGCCAAGCCGCAGCCAAACGGAGCCTAACTCCAGGCCAATCGCGCCACCACCAACGACCACCAGGTGTTGCGGTACCGCGGAGAAAGAGAGGGCTTCGGTCGAACTGACAATGTGGGTGCCGTCAAATGGTAGGGTGGGTAATGCGATGGGTTCACTGCCCGTGGCGATCACGATGGCTTTGGCGTCGATCCGTTGTTGGGTGCCATCGTCATTGGTGATGTCGACCTGATGCGCGTCGCGCAAGCGCGCGCGGCCGGAAAAGCGTGTGACTTTGTTTTTCTTGAAG
>JABFSC010000532.1 GCA_013140885.1 Deltaproteobacteria bacterium
CTCGCCATTCTCGTAATATCGCGCGCGCCTCCCGACTTCTCGAAAGCCGTGAGAGGTATATAGCTCGATAGCTGAACGGTTGCTCGCTCGCACTTCGAGATGGAGCGTGCGCACCCCGCGTTGACCCGCGATGCCAATGAATTTGTCGAGGAGTACGGTGCCGACACCACAGCGGCGGGAAGCAGGGTGGACGGCGACCCGCAAGATTTCGCCCTCATCGGCAACCAACCATCCACAGAGATAGCCAACGACGACGGCGTCTTTTTCCGCTACCCACAACCAACCGTGCGGGTTCTGGCCCTCGGTCAGAAAAAATTCCGCTTTCCAAGGCAAGGGAAAAGACGCCTGTTCGATCTCCAGCACTTGAGGAAGGTCGCTCTCAACAAAGGGACGCAATCTGATTTCCGTGGGCACTGGCACCTCGCATGTTCTCTAACGAATAGTGACACTCGCCGCCGCTTCTCGCAAAAGGCCAAACACTTCCGATACTACCGGATTTTGCGATTACCGAAGCGTGGGTATTGAAAACACCGGACCTTTTGCCTCCGGAAATTATGTGGCGGAGAAAGGAACCCATTGTTTTTCCAAGACCTATCTTTCCTACCACAAAAACGAAACCCGTTCGTATCATCAAAGTATGGTGCCCGCGTATGTGCGTGCGCCAGAGGCGGTGGTGAAGCGGGGAGTCACCATCTAATCCTCCCGCAAACTCCCTATTGGCAGATGCTTCTTGACAGTCGCTCCCGCACTTGAAGTAGATACCCGCGCGATTTGTTCGCTCGGCCCGTCGCGAATAACCAGCATACCTAACCAGCAAGGAGGGAACCCGGGTGAACCACATTGAGTCTCGCATGTCCTACCATGCGTGGCGGAGGCAGCCGCCACGCATCCGTTCACTGCTTGTTACTCTCCGTCCCAGCCGCCTTGTGTTCCTCTTGACACTGCTGTTGAGCAGTGTTTTCTCTTTTCCGCAATCCGCAATCCGCAATCCGCAATCCGCAATCCGCAATCCGCAATCTTCGTCAGTGAGGCGTACGCCGACGACGTCCAGTACGTCTACGACGATCTTGGGCGCCTGAGCGCGGTCATCAACGCGACGACCAACGAAGCGGCGATCTATCAGTACGACGCGGTCGGCAATCTGCTCGGCATCGTGCGCCAGCCAGCCAGCACCCTCGCCATTCTCAACTTCACACCGAAGAGTGGGGCGGTTGGCACTTCGGTAACCATCGTGGGTCTCGGCTTCAGCCCGACGGCCACGCAGAACAGCGTGACCTTCAATGGCACGCCCACCATCGTCTTGTCCGCGACGGCCACCCAACTGGTGGTGACAGTACCCACGGGCGCGACGACGGGAACGATTGCCGTCACGACGCCCAGTGGCTCGGCGACGAGCAGTTCGTCGTTTACCGTCACCAGCGGCAGTAGCACGACGGTCGCTCCGACAATCACCAGTTTCACTCCCACCGTGGGCGTTCCTGGTACGGCAGTGACGATCAGCGGGAGTAACTTCGCCACGCCAGCAGGCGAAAATCGCATTCTCTTTTACACCGCCCAAGCGGTGACCAATACGGCCACCCCGACCAGTCTCACCACCAGCGTGCCGACCGCCGCGACCTCTGGCCCCATCGCCGTCACGACGCCTGCTGGGCAAGGAGTGAGCACGGCGGATTTCTTCGTCCCGCCTGCTCCCTACACGGCTTCAGCAGTCGCGGTCGCGACCCGCCTCACGTTCGGGCAGAGTCAGTCCGTCACCTTGTCCACCGCCAACACGATTGCTTTGCTGCTTATCAATGGCACGGCGGGACATCGCATCGGCGTGAACCTCACCAATGTCACGCTCAGCTCCAGCACGGTCTCCATCACCAATCCGTATGGGCAAGTCGTGGCGTCGGCCACCGTGACTACAGCGGGGGCCTTTGTCGAGAGCCCGCTCTTGCTCCTGAGTGGTACGTATACGATCTCGGTGATCCCGAACGGGAGCGCCACCGGCGGCATGACGGTGACGCCACACGACATCGTCGATCTCACGGGTCCCATTGTGTCGGGGAGCACGATGACGATGAATCTGACGAATCCTGGTCAACAATCGCGCCTCACGTTCACCGCGACGGCGGGGCAGCGCGCCAGTGTGCAGGTCTCGAATTCCACGTTCAGCAACTGCGCCAACGAACGCTTCTTCTTTCGTGAGCCCGATAGCACACCGTGGATTGAGGTGGGCGTCTTCTTAGGGGCTCCTGACTACATGACGATTGGGGGGACTCTGTGCCCCAACATCTTCATGGATGCCAAGGGGTTTCAACAGACGGGCACGTATCAGCTCGTCATTGATCCGACCGCGACAACGACCGGGCAGATCACCCTCACGCTCTACGTGTTCGACGATGTCACCGTGCCCGTGCCTTTTGGGACGGCGACGACCGCGACCACCACTATTCCGGGACAGAATGCGCAGTTGACGTTCCCCGGGACGACCGGGCAGCGTATTCTGGTGTACATCAATAACGCCGCTGTCGCCGGGGGCTACTCAATCACCAATCCTGACGGTACCACCCTCGTGGGGAGTTCCATGTCCACCGGTGCCTATCTGGATACGCGGGTATTACCACAAACCGGCACCTACACAGTACTGATGAACCCCACGGGCAGCGCGATGGGGTCCGCGACCTTCACGGTGTATGACGTGCCCGCCGATGTGACCGGAGCGATTCCCCCTGGGATTGCTACGACGGTGACCGTACCGACCCCTGGCCAAGCCGCGCGACTCACCTTCTCGGGGACCGCCGGCCAAAAGGCGAGCCTGCTCATCAACAACACCACGATCAGCGCCGGCGCGGTGGTCATTAACAAACCCGACGGCGCGTGGCTCGCGAGCATCGCAATCACCGCTGGGTTCTTGGACGCCGTCACATTACCGGTCACGGGGACCTATACGGTCGTAATTGACCCCACGGGCATCGCTCTAGGCTCTTTCTGACAATCCCATTTGCAACCTCGGGGCGTACTTGTGTAAGAGTTTGTCGATGATCGCGAGGATCCATAAGGCGACATAGTTCACCGCCAATTTGTCGTAGCGGGTGCCCAGCGCA
>JABFSC010000272.1 GCA_013140885.1 Deltaproteobacteria bacterium
GCCACTGCCTCCGCAAGCTGCTACTGCAACGGGAACAGGTTATCGGCAATCTATTTGTCACAAGGAGGAAGCTATGAGTACAACGAATGAGCACGTCGTGGTGGAGTTCTTTCGGGCCTTCGATCGCTTGGACCTTGAGGGGGCGTTGAGCTATCTGACGGAGGAGTGTGTCCATGATGATAAGCCGGTGGGGATTCACCGGGGGAAGGAAGAGATTCGTCGGTTTTTTGCTCCGCAACTAAAAGAACTCAAAAGTTTTCGGGCCGAGCTGAAAGAGACGGTGTCGATGGGCGCGCTGGTGATGAACGAACGAGTGGACTGGATCGAGCTACAAGGGGGCAAGAAAGCGGCGTTGCCGGTCATGGGGGCGTTCGAGATCCAGGGTGGGAAGATCGCAGTATGGCGCGATTACTATGATATGGCCAGTTTTCACAAACAGCTCAGCGGGACATAAGCGACGGAGCGGAAGAAGCGAGAAGGAACAGACCGATGACTCGCGAACAAGGTTGGCATCTGCGCCAAGTCGGTGACCCAGATACCGACCCGTTGTACGAGCTGATGTGCATCCCGGCGGTGTACCGGTATTTGGCTGACAATCAGGTGCCGCCGCGAGCGGTGTTGGAGGACTGGATTGCGCGCAGCCATCGGGACTTCGAGGAAAGTAGCATTGGCTTATGGGTGTTGGAGCACAGCAAGGGACAACTGGTAGGGTGCGTCCGTCTCGAGGCCGACCCGGTCAGTCGTTCGGCGGAACTCACCTACGTGCTCCACCCACGGGTGTGGGGCATGGGCCTCGCCACGCGCATGAGTTGGACCGTGATGCAACACGCGTTCTCCCAGAGCGCTATCGACTTCATCATTGCTGGCATGGACGGACCCAATACTGCCTCCTTGGCGGTGATGCGGCGACTCGGGATGACGTTCCGAAGAACGGTCCAGTATCCCGCGGGTCCTGGCGTGGAATACCTCTTTCGGAGAACCGATCCGGCTCCGTCGCCGGTCCCAGAAGTGTTCCCCGCCTTTTGAGGAACCTGATGACACTCCTCGTGAGTCCCGCACGAGCGGGCGGAAAGAACAGCCCCGAAGATGAAAAACCCCGATCTTCCTGTCCGACTCTTGGCGATTTCCGGAAGTCTGCGCGCGGGGTCCTCCAATACGATTCTGCTTCGTGCCGCCTCCAGGTTAGCGCCTGCGGGCATTGAGCTGACAGTCTATGACAAGCTCGGCGAGCTGCCGCACTTTAATCCCGACTTGGAAGGGGCGGAACCACCCGTGGTGAAAGACTTCTGGGCCCAAGTCGGCGCGGCCGATGGGCTCGTGATCTCCACGCCCGAATACGCGCACGGTCTCCCCGGCGTCCTCAAGAATGCCTTGGATTGGTTAGTCGGTGGATTCGATTTCATCAACAAGCCGGTGGTGTTCTTCAACGCCTCGTTACGGTCGACGTATGCGCTGGCCTCGTTGACGGAAATCGTCACGGTCATGTCCGGGCGGATTATCCCGGAGGCGGCGATCAGCGTGCCGCTCCAGGAGTTACGGGTAGATGAAGAGGGCATCGTGGCTCATGCGGAACTCCGCGACATGATACAGACCGCGCTGCGGAGATTTGGGCAGGCGATTGCGCGTGAGAGCGCAACCCGCGCGCTGGATGAATAAGCTGGCGTGGACTGCGTGAGCCGCACGTCGCTCACTATGAAAGAACGAGAGGAGTGCCCATGCTGTCAGGAATCCTTGCCGCGAGTCTGCTCATCGGGTTAAGCGCGATCCACTGCTACTGGGCTTTCGGGGGACAGTGGGGACAATCCGCGGTGATCCCAGAGATGGAGGGGAAGCCCTTGTTCCATCCTGGGAAAGGCGCGACCTTGCTGGTGGCGTTGCTGCTCGCGGTGGCGGCCCTGACGCTCTGCGGACAGCTTGGTTTCTGGGGGGCGGCGCTCCCGCCTGGGCTCTTCTCCTGGGGCACCCGTGTCATTGCTGGGGCCTTTTTCCTGCGGGTCATTGGCGACTTCCGTTTGGTGGGACTCTGCAAACGGGTACGCACAACCCGGTTTGCCTATTGGGATACCCACTTGTATGTTCCGCTATGTATGATCGTTGCCGTATTGGCCTTTTGTGCGGCGGGGGACCCCTAATCATTGTTCCTGCCGTGAAGGAATCCAAGATCGGCGTTGAGTCTCTTGCGAACATTGAGCCATGACAGGCTCACGCCCCAAAGAATTCCATTCTTTCAAGTCTGCGACGCTGGAATGGTACGATTGGGCGGCTTGGGTAAAAATCGCGTGCCTCCTTTGGCGACAAGCGCGTGCGTTTGCGAGCGGCAGGGGAAGAGGAGACGGTGGAAGTCAATCCGTTGAGTAGTGCAAGGAGTCTCTCATATGACGCAGAGTTGGGTTCGTCTGAGCGTATGGAGTGTAGTGCTGGTCTGTTTTTGTGTCGGCCTGACGTCCGGGTGCGCGGTGTTTCGAGCCACCGGACGGAGCGTCAAAGCGGTGGGCAAGGGGGTCGGGCACGCGGTCGTCGGGACCGGTCGGGCGATTGGGCAAGCCGCGAGGGAAACGAAACGGGAGCTCTCCGATCGTTAGGGATCAGCATTGCACCTGGGCCGCCGAGTGTCTGGGACGTGTGCTGAGCGGAGTCTTCTTGTACCCGGCCCCTCTGTTCTCGTGAGGCGATACGTCGCCGCGCACGGATTTCGCGCGCAACCGGTCCTATGTCCCAGCGCTCTTATCTGCTTTGTGACAGCTTGTGTACCCGTGTTCGTTGATACTCACGAATCGCGTTCGCTAATGGATGGGCAGCCGCAATGCGCAGATGGGTCAGCGAGATCACAACCGCCTCACGGCTCGATCCAGGGAACGCGAGGCCACAGACAATCCCACCTTCATCACCGGCGTACATCACATGCTCAATCTGCACGCGGCGGTGGGCAGGAATCAACACCTTTCGCGCCCGCAGCATGTGCCTGACCTCGGGGGTCACTTGCGCGGAAATGGGGAGCTGCGCTTCCATCTGCGTGAGCAACGAGGCGACTACCGTGGGATCATCAATCAGCGCCATCGGTTTTCCTCTTTCCTTCGTGTATGCCCT
>JABFSC010000586.1 GCA_013140885.1 Deltaproteobacteria bacterium
GAATAGCCTGTTGAGTATATAAGGATTGCTCTTCAATCCCCCACGAGTCGCAGTGTGTTTTAATTGGTTGAAGATGCTTCAACAGATCATCAGCAAAATTTTCAGTACCCCGCGACCCAAGAATCATTGGCAAGGCGTCTCTCCATCGAGAAAGGAAACGATTTGCCCCCTGATAGCTTTGCAGCCGACGCCGTACCCTTGCGGCAATCGAGCCGGTTGCAAACGTTGGCGACCAGAGAGCATGACAGGATCGCACTAACCCTTGCAGAGATCGAGCACTTAGATTTTGATACTCCTCTCGATCCAAATAATCCTGGAACCGCCCATCCGTTGCCACTTCAGGCTCCCAGCAGAGGTAACGGACTGCCCGAGATTCAAGCTGCTTACACGTACCTGTTAAAAACTCCTGCCACTGACGCAGATAGTCTTGCGGAACGACTACCCGCTTCGCTGGTTTCCCTTGCCCAAGTGAATTGATGGTGGCCTGGAGGTTTTCTAAAGATGCCTCAGGATGAGAAAGGAACTGTGCAGCTTCTTGTCTGAGGTCTCGCGTCGCTATTGTAAGGGCCCGCAAAGAGTCAAGAAGTTCGGCGCCAAGGTCACCGGTTGTCATTCTGTACTCCAAGCAGTGGCAGGTGTCGGAGGTTCAAGTTCTACTCTCAATTGCCGTTGTTCCAAAGAACGGACGCGGATCTTAAACACGACACGACGGCTACGTGCCCTACCTTCTTCTGTTGTCTGATCGCCAATTGGTTCGACCTTACCTCGACCATTCGCCGAAAGAAAATCCAAAAAGCAGGATCTCAGATTTGGTGTTGTCTCACTATCCAGTTGCGTACTAAGGACACGAAGGCTCTCGAATACCACCCTCAAAGAACGATTTTGGCTCAGACGTATATTGTACTCGTCCGTTCCTACCGAGTCCGTGTGGCCTTCAACCACGATGGAGTTAATTTCCTTCCGAAATCGGGGCGAGCAAGTAGTTACAGCCATTTTCGGTATGAAGCTTTCGAGAAACTTCATACCGTCCTGAGGGATATCTTCCTTCCCGAACGGGAATTCGAGTAGTCCTTGAGGGACAAGCACGAGGAGAGTGAGTGGATCCTTGGGATCAGTTTTTACCTCAACGCCTTGAGTCACAAAGGCTTGCAACGCCTTTTTCAATTCTGCCAGGATCGCGTTTCTCGTGTCTTCTCCCTCTTGTTGAGCATTGTTCAGTGAGGCGACAAGAAGCAGGATGAAGATAACCGTAAGGGAGGTCATCAGATCGGTGAGTGAACTCGCAAGCCCTGCTCCACTATCTTCTGCGTCCATCAGGCCCTCCAGTTGGCTGTGCCTTTGCGAGAGTTTCGGTTAAATCCCGCAGGTGTTCATCTAAGTCGTTGACAGATGAGCCAAGACGGTTGACCGCAGTTTTGAAATGTTCGTCGGCTATCTTGGTCAAATCCTCATATCCAGTTTTAGTTATTTGGGAGTAATCACGGAGATGCTGCCCAATCTGCGTGAGCAGAGTACTAGCATTCTGCTCAACCTGATGAAAAACCTGTTCGTACTGGCGCATGCTTGTCTGAATCTGTTTCCAGGCGTCCTCCTGCGCCCGGTTCGCCTCAGCAAGATACACTACCTGTGATGTCATCGAGTTCGCCACACGTTCGATGGAGACTTGGGTGTTCTGCATAGTCTGCGTCGTTCCCGCAGCCGCCGCAGCCAGTGTAGTGACATGGCTAGTAATCTGTCGGAGATCGGTCGTTATCGTCGTGTACTGGCCGAGAGCTTCCTTGAATCGTCCCAGGACAGTATCAAGAGTGACCCGAACATCCGAGATTTGATCGAGATGCTCCTGATGGCGGTCTAGAAGCTGGGATAGTTGCTCCGCATTACGAGTGGACCAGGCGCTTGCTTGTTCCACGACAGCATGTGCTGCACCCGTTGTCTTACTCGCGCTTTCCAGCATGGTATTGGATACCTGGCTGCCAAGCTCAGAGACTTTCGTCGAGAGATCATGAACAACGGTAGTAAGCGTGGCTGCCATCCGGGTGACCGACGAGCCTGCTGTTTCGTTCATTTGCGTCATGAGTCCACGCAGCACGGCTGTCAGTTCTTCAACTTGCGTCCTGCCAAGAGCCATCTGTTCAACCGTAGAATCCTTCGCGAATTGCACAAGGTCGTTGAGGGCTGACTGGGTTACCTGGAACTGACCGTTCATGTTCTCTAGGAGTCGTGCAGTCCCACCCAGTGAATCAGCAACCCTATCGAACTGGTGCATCGTCGTTCCGGAGAGGGTTTCCGTAAATTTTGTCCCCATGCCTTCGAGAGCATTAGTGATAGACCGCTCAAGGTTCCGAAGCAACGTTTCAAGAGAGCCAGTGATGGAGTCTTGTTTCTGTGCTTCAGAAGCCCGTAGCAATTGGTTAAGATCGTCAATTGTGTTGAGCATGCGCTCAAGGGTAGGTCCCATACTTTCGCTAAAGCTTTGTCGCAGCTTGAGGGACAGCGCGTCGTTGAATGCTCGAAATGCCGTCGATTGCTCTGATATATCTTGATGCAAATCAGCAAGGATTTGTGCTGGCGAGAGGCGTGGAACAAGATCGTCAATGGCGGCCACGAGACGTTGCCGGCTTCTGGTCAAGTGGTAGAAGAGCGGTTTTTCAACCAGCAAAAAGAGTGTTGCTGCTAAAAGTGCTGCGATTGAAGAAACGAATTTTCCCGATAATCCTTGAATCAAAAGCTCCAACCCCTGGACACGGTTGTCCACGAGTCTGACCTCAAGTAAGGCGACAAGGATAGCAAGAAATGTGAAGAGTAGACCCGTTCCCGTGAGGATTCCTGGAAATGCTACGTGGAAGTTTCGATTGAAACGGGGAGCTATTACAGTTGCATCACCAAATGCGACCTCAGCGCTTTCTGACGCCCAAAATTGTTCCTCACCTGCATTATTCCGTCGTCCCAGAATCTGAGAGTTGAAATTCTGCCAAGCCAGTTTGAGTGACGGGACCCGCTGGAAAACTTGCATCAGGGCATCATAGCCTGCTCCCGATAAGCCTTGGCGTGGGCCTGCGGTGTACTCATTTTTGAGCGCTTGTAGCTTTTTCGTAGCGTTCCGGTATGTCTGCGATTCCCTAAAGACAAAGCACAGCAGCCACACAAGGATCAGAAGCGTCCAGACCACCAACGTTCCAGCGGCAGTCCACGCAAAAATTGGGGCATCAAGACCGTAGACGGTCCATTTCGCCTTCAGCAAATCGATAAAGGTCACGAGTAGTTATTCCTCTGGAGCTACGGCCTCTACAGCCGAAGGCAAGATACTCCTCTCTCCGCGAGAGTCTTTCTCCATTCGTTGCCCAGTGCCAAACGCTACCCCTTACAGGTAGTTGAAATCAAGAGCAAACGAAACCTTCACTTTCTGAACTTGTCTATCTTACTGGCACAGCTTGGAAAGTTTCATACGGAACCATAGTTAGCACTAGGTGCAACTCGCACCGGCATCAAAGTCTTCGTGACTTGCTCACACGAATAGCCCTCAGCAAAGAAGCGCATGACGAATGAAACCCCCAAGCTCAGATATTGGGATTCACAGGAAGATTCCTCACAAATCCAGAAGAATGGCGGTGAGGAACCTATGTAAGGGCGAGGACCGGAGCGGGTGGCCATAACCGCTCCCAGCCATAAGACCCGCCCCGTTCTTGATGAGGTGCGGACACTGAAAGAAAAGGCGGCGACCGGATTCGAACCGGTGAATGGCGGTTTTGCAGACCGCTCCCTTAACCACTTGGGTACGCCGCCGAAGGGCTGCACCTTAGCCTGTTCAACTCCCGCTTATCAACACCCCTCGCGGCAACCGGGGACGGGTGACCGAGGACAGGGGACGGGTGACAGGGGACGGGTGACAGGTTATATCAGGTAGGCAAATCAAATCTGTCTCCGGTCTCCACGTGTTCGGGACCACACCTAAACTCCATTATGATTGAACGCTACACTCGCCCGGTCATGGGCCGTATTTGGACCGAAGAAAATAAGCTCGCCAAATGGCTTGAAGTCGAACTGCTCGCCTGCGAAGCCCTGGCCCAACGCGGGGAAATCCCCCTCGCCGCCATCCCGCGCATGCGCGAACGCGCGCGCGTCAATATCGCTCGCATGCAAGCCATCGAAGCCGAGGTCAAGCATGATGTCGTCGCCTTCGTCTCGTCCGTCGCCGAAACCATCGGCGAGGAAGGCCGCTATCTCCACCTTGGGCTCACTTCGTCGGATGTCATCGACACCGGGTTCGCCGTGCAACTGTGCGAAGCCGCCGACCTCATCCGCACCGATCTCGATGCCCTGCTGCAAGTGCTGAAAACACTCGCCCAAACGCATCAAGACACCGTGATGATCGGTCGCACCCACGGCATCCATGCCGAACCGATTACCTTCGGCATGAAAGTGGCCCACTGGTACGCGGAGATGGATCGTAGCCGCGACCGCATCCTCCAAGCGAAGAAAGAGATCGCCTTCGGCAAAATTTCCGGCGCAGTCGGCACCTTCGCCAATATCGACCCCGCAGTCGAGGAGTTTGTCTGCACCCGTCTGGGGCTCGCCGCTGAACCCATCTCGACTCAAGTCGTGCCACGCGACCGCCATGCCGCCTTCTTCACCACCCTGGCTGTCATCGCTAGCTCCATCGAACGCATCGCCACCGAAGTGCGCCATCTGCAACGCACTGAAGTCCTCGAAATCGAGGAACCCTTCACTCCCGGCCAAAAGGGCTCCTCGGCGATGCCGCACAAACGCAACCCGTGGCAACTCGAAAATGTCTGTGGCCTTGCCCGACTGCTGCGCGGCTATGCCCTCTCCGCGCTGGAAAATGTCCCGCTGTGGCATGAACGCGACATCAGCCACTCCTCGGTCGAACGAGTCATTGGCCCTGACGCCACGATTCTGCTCGACTTCATGCTGGCGCGGGTCACCACCATTCTCGCCAAGCTCAGCGTGCATCCTGAACGGATGCGCAAGAACATGGAAACTCTTGGTGAAGCGATCTACTCCGAGCATGTATTGCTCGCGCTCATTCGCAAAGGCATCTCGCGTGAGCAGGCATACACCTGGGTACAGCGCAACGCCATGAAGGTCTGGGAGCAGGGCGCGTCCTTCGCCACCGAAGTGCGCCAGGACCCGGATATCCAAAAACTGCTCACCACGACAGAGATCGACCAACTGTTCGACGCCCGGCACGCCCTACGCCATACACAGAGCGTCATTCAACGCGTCCTGAAGGGATGAGAGCGACCGCTATGCTGGCAAAAGTTTATGTAACTCCCAAGAAGGCGATTCTTGATCCCCAAGGCAAAGCCATCGCCCACTCGTTGCACACGCTTGAGTACAACGAAGTGAGCGATGTGCGCATGGGCAAGTATCTGGAAGTGCGGCTGCACGGACTCTCGCGCGCGCAAGCCGAACAGCGCGTGGACGAGATGTGTCGGCGGCTGCTGGCGAACCTGGTCATGGAAGACTTTCGCTTTGAGATTGTCGAGGAGTAAACGCTTGTGAAATGGGGCATTGTCACTTTTCCGGGCTCGCTTGATGATCGCGATGCCCTCTATGGCCTGGGCACCGTGCTCGGCCAACAAGCAGTGAACCTGTGGCACAAGGATCGCGACCTCAAGGGCGTCGAAGCCATCGTGCTCCCTGGTGGGTTTTCCTATGGCGATTATCTGCGCTGTGGGGCGCTCGCCCGTTTCTCACCCATCATGCAGAGCGTGATCGAGTTCGCCACCGCCGGTGGGCCGGTCCTCGGCATGTGTAATGGGTTTCAGATTCTTTGCGAATCTGGCCTCCTGCCTGGCGTGCTCATCCAAAATCGTTCGCTGTCCTACATCTGCGAATGGGTGCGCGTTCGCGTGGAAACGCCACGCACGCGCTTCACTGCGGGCTGCCAACCTGGTGAAATCCTGCGCCTCCCCATCAAGCACGGCGAGGGCTGTTACGTCGCCGATGATGCGACGCTGAAAACACTGGAAGACAACGGACAGATCGTTTTTCGTTATGTCGATGCCACGGGCCACGTCACAGATGCCGCCAATCCCAACGGCACGCTCCACAATATCGCGGGCGTGACCAACAAAGCGGGCAATGTCGTCGGCCTGATGCCCCATCCTGAACATGCGCTCGAAGCGATGCTCGGCGGCGAGGATGGGCGCAAGCTCTTTCTGTCCGCCCTCGCACGGTGAATTCCGGTATGCACAACACTCCCACGGTCACGGAACAACTCGCCCTTGATCACGGTCTCACCGTTGACGAGTATGGTCGCATTCTGCGCGCGCTCGGTCGCACGCCCACATTCGAGGAACTCGGTGTCTTCTCGGTGATGTGGTCCGAGCACTGTAGCTACAAAAGTTCGCGCCGGTTTCTGCGCCAATTTCCCACGAAGACCGTCCCCGGTGGCCCAGAGATTCTCCAAGGCCCCGGCGAGAACGCGGGGATTGTCGCTGTCGATGATGACCTCGCGGTGGTCTTCAAAATCGAGAGCCATAATCACCCGTCATTCATCGAGCCCTACCACGGGGCCGCGACCGGCGTGGGCGGCATTATTCGCGACGTCTTCACGATGGGCGCGCGCCCTATCGCCTCGCTCAACTCGTTGCGCTTCGGTGCCATCGACCATCCACGCACGCCGTATCTGGTCAAAGGCGTCGTCGCGGGTATCGGGGGATATGGAAATTGCGTCGGGGTCGCCACTGTCGGCGGTGAGGTCTACTTTGACGCGGGCTACAACGGCAACATTCTTGTGAACGCGTTTACGCTGGGGACGATTCGCACCGACCGCATCTTCCGCGCCAGCGCCGCCGGAGTCGGCAATCCCGTGATGTATGTCGGATCGCGCACCGGTCGCGATGGCATTCACGGTGCCAGCCTGCTCGCCTCGCGCGAGTTCGACGCCAAATCGGAAGACCTCCGCCCCGCCGTGCAGGTGGGTGATCCATTCACGGAAAAACTGCTGATCGAAGCCTGTCTGGAACTGATGCAACGCGATCTCATCGTCGCGATTCAGGACATGGGCGCGGCGGGACTGACCAGCTCCTCGGTGGAAATGGCGGGCCGCGGCGGCACGGGGCTCTCGTTGAACCTCAACAAGATTCCCACGCGCGAGGACAACATCTCGCCTTACGAGCTGCTGCTCTCTGAATCGCAGGAGCGCATGTTGATTGTCGCCAAGGCGGGATGCGAACACGATGTGCAAGCCATCTTCGCGCGCTGGGACTTACAAGCGGAAGTCGTTGGACACGTGACCGACGATGGGCTGTTCCGCGCGCAATGGCACGGCGAAGAGGTCATCCGTATTCCCATTCCCGCGCTGACCGACGATGCCCCGGTGTACGAACGCCCAGCGCAACAACCCGCCGATTTCGTCGCCCGCCAACAACTCGACATTTCCGCGCTACCGTTACCCGGTGACTACGGGCAGGTGCTGACCCGGTTACTCACCTCGCCGAACCTCGCGAGTAAAGAATGGGTGTTCCGGCAATATGATTCGTTTGTCTGCGGGAATACCGTGGTCCAACCTGGATCCGATGCCGCCATCATTCGTCTGAAGGGCACGGACAAAGGCATTGGCCTGAGCGTCGATTGCAACAGTCGCTATTGCCTACTCGACCCATACCGCGGTGGCATGATTGCCGTGGTCGAAGGGGCACGGAATCTCGCGGTGAGCGGTGCCCGTCCGGTCGCCCTCTCGGATTGTCTGAATTTTGGCAGTCCAGAAAAACCAGAAGTGATGTGGCAGTTTCAGCAAGCCATCGCCGGGATGCGCGATGCCTGTCTCGCCTTGGGACTCGCGGTCGTCAGTGGCAATGTTAGTTTTTATAATGAGACGGAAGGCAAACCGATTCCGCCCACGCCGACCGTCGCCTCGGTGGGAATTCTGGCCGATGTCACTCACCATGTCACGCAATGGTTCAAACAGGAGGGCGATCTGATTGTCTTGCTGGGGGATACACAGCCCACCCTTGGCGCGAGCGAATATCTCGCGGTGGTGCATGGGCTGGTCGCAGGGGCACCGCCGGAAGTGAATCTCGAACAGGAAAAGCGCCTCCAACAGTTATGTCTGACCGCAGCCGAGCGGCAGGTGTTTTCGTCCGCGCATGACGTTGCCGAAGGTGGGTTGGCGGTGGCGCTGGCCGAAGCGTGCCTCTCGCGGCCCGAAGGGGCACTCGGCGCGCGCGTGACCCTTAACGGCAACCTGCGTCCGGATGTCTTGCTGTTTGGTGAAAGTCAGTCGCGGGTGGTGGTGTCTCTTCCCACGTCTTCCCTGCCGCTGCTGCGAACCCTTGCGCAAGAGGCCCACATCCCCTACACCGTTCTAGGAGAAGTGGGCGGGCCTGATCTCATCATCAACGGCCATCTCCAACTTCAGATTACCCACCTTTGTCACCAATGGCGTACCGCCCTGAGCCAACAGATAACCGGGGTGCGCACAAGTACCGATCAGTGAGCACCGCGAGCACTGAGTGGAGCTTATGAAACCAGCACTCAACGCCCAATCAATGCCAGCCCCCGATCTTTTCGATCACTCAGGAATGGATGCGATGGACGAGGCCTCGGATCACTTCCACGACGAGTGCGGCGTAGTCGGGATCTACGGCCATCCCGAATCGGCCAACCTCGCCTACCTCTCTCTCTACGCGCTGCAGCATCGCGGACAGGAGTCGGCGGGGATCGCGTCCTCCAACGGCCAAACGCTGCTGGTGCATCGAGGGATGGGCCTCATCGCCGATGTCTTTGACGAGAAGATCATTCGGCGGCTCGAGGGCTCTAGTGCCATTGGTCACAATCGCTACTCCACGGCGGGCTCAACGGTGCTCAAAAACAGCCAACCTCTGGTGGTGAAGTACACGCACGGCTCGCTGGCCATCGGCCACAATGGTAACTTGGTCAATGCCGAGGAATTGCGGGTGCGGCTCGAAGCGCGGGGCTCGATTTTTCAGTCCACGGTGGACACCGAGGTGATTCTGCATCTCATCGCCGTGTCACGTGGGGAGCGGCTGGTTGACCGCATTATCGAAGCGCTCTGGCAAGTCCGTGGTGCCTATTCGCTTGTGTTCCTCAGTGAAAAGGAGATGGTGGCCGCCCGTGACCCGTATGGTTTTCGCCCGTTAGTGCTGGGCCGGATGATGAATGGCGAGAAGGACACCTACGTCGTCGCTTCGGAGACCTGCGCTCTTGATTTGATTGGCGCGACGTACGAACGAGAGGTCGCTCCTGGTGAAGTGCTGTTATTCACAGAACACGGCATGACTTCGTATTCGCCGTTCCCACACGAGCGACTGTCACGTTGTGTATTCGAGCACATTTATTTCGCCCGCCCAGATAGTCTGTTGTACGGCAAGAGCGTCTATCAAACCCGCAAGGAGTTTGGCCGCCAGCTCGCCCGCGAGAATCCGGTGCCCGCGGATATTGTGATTCCCGTGCCGGACTCTGGGGTACCCGCCGCGTTGGGCTATGCGGAGGAAGCAAAGCTCCCCTTCGAGATGGGGTTGATCCGCAATCATTACGTTGGGAGGACGTTCATCGAACCGTTGGAGTCGATTCGCAATTTCGGCGTCAAAGTCAAACTCAACGCCCAGCACGAAGTCCTGCGCGGCAAGCGAGTGGTCGTGGTGGATGATTCCATCGTGCGGGGCACCACCAGCCGAAAAATCGTTGCGATGATTCGGGCTGCGGGAGCCACGGAAGTCCATCTCCGCATCAGCTCCCCACCGACAACCGGACCGTGTTTTTA
>JABFSC010000209.1 GCA_013140885.1 Deltaproteobacteria bacterium
CTCGCGCTGGGTGATCGGCGGGAATGTTGAGCGCGGCGAAGTTGTGGTAGTCGTCCTCAATGTCCGGCCCACGCACGACCTCGAATCCCATGGCGGTAAAGATCGCGATGGTATCATCCAACACTTGCATGAGCGGATGGAGCGACCCGCGCGGACGTTGGTTGCCTGGAATCGTAATATCAATCCGTTCGGCGGCCAAACTGCGGGACCGCTGTTCGGCTTGCCACTGGTCACGGAGTGTAGTGATGCGCTCTTCGACCAGCGTTTTGACTTGATTCGCGATCTCGCCGATTTTCCGCCGTTCATCGGGTTGCAGCTCACCAATGCCACGAAGGACTCCAGTGAGTTCTCCCTTGCGTCCCAAAAATCGTAGGCGCAGAGCTTCTAGGCCCTCGTCATCGTGACAGGCTTCGAGCGCTGTGAGCGCTTCATCGCGAATGCGGAGAAGTTCGTTTTCCATGGAAAGAAAAAGGCTGAGGGAATTGAGTCATTGAGTCATCGGGCATCAGGTCATTGAAGCCATGAACATCCTAGAAATGACTCAATGACTTACTGGCCCGATGATTCAATTTCATGCCGCCCGTCGTTGTTTGGCGAAATCCGCGACGACGGTAAAGGTGGTGGGATCTTCTCCAGCGAGCGCGGCGAGAATCTTGCGATCAAGCTCGATGTTCGCCTGATTCAGCCCGTGGACCAGTTGATTGTAATTCAAGCCGTTGAGTCGCGCGGCCGCGTTAATGCGGGTAATCCACAAGCGACGAAACATCCGTTTGCGTGCCTTGCGATCCCGATACGCATAGACGAGCGCGCGTTCGACTGTCTCGCGCGCCTGTCTATACTGACGGCGACGTCCGCCGGTGAAACCCTTCGCCAGCTTCAGAATTTTCTTTCTTCGCCGACGTGCCTTAAAGCCGCGTTTTGCGCGTGGCATAGTTCTCTCTCCTTCTCACATCCCTTTACAGGTATGGGATTAACCGCTTGATCGCGCGCTCATCCACCGCCGCGACCAAGGCGGGGTGACGGAGGTGGCGTTTCTGCTTGCGGGTTTTTGCTGATAGTTGGTGGCGTAAATAGGCACGAGCCCGGCGCACTTTCCCGGTTCCCGTGAGCTTAAAACGTTTTGCCGCACCGCGGCGGGTTTTCATTTTTGGCATTTGCGTTACCTCGGCACTACTAAAATCGCCATGTTGCGCCCTTCCAGGCGTGCTTGTCCTTCCAATATCCCAATGTCCTGGATGTGCTCGAACACTTTATCCAGCATCTCGCGACCAATTTCCGGGTGAGTGATCTCACGCCCACGGAAGAGCACGGACACTTTCACCCGTTGTTTCTTCTCCAGGAAGCGCCGAATGTGGTTCACCTTGAAGTCGAGATCATGCTCACTCGTGCGCGACCCCAGTTTGACTTCCTTCACTAGCACCTGAGTCTGATTCTTGCGCGATTCCTGAACTTTCTTCTTTTGCAGGTACCGAAACTTCCCATAATCCATGACCCGGCAGACCGGCGGCGTCGCGGTGGGCGACACTTCCACCAGGTCGAGTTCCTTGCTGTCCGCGAGTTTGAGTGCTTCCACAAGGGAGAGCACCCCGACTTGCGCGCCATCGGTATCAATGACTCGCACCTCACGGGAACGAATCTGCTGATTTATCCGGACTCCTGCTTCCTTGGCTATGGGGCACCTCCTGGCACGGATTCAGCGGCCACGCGGGCAATGAATTCGGGAACGGTCAAGGACGGAATTTTCTCGCCTTTCCGCCCCCGCGGTGCCACCGTGGCTGAACTGACTTCTTTGTCGCCAACAACGATCATATAGGGAATCTTGTGGACTTCGGCTTCACGAATTTTATAACCGAGCTTCTCATTGCGGAGGTCCAGCTCGGCACGAACTCCAGCCTGCTGCATCTGTTCGCAGATTTGCTGAGCATACGCATCCTGGCTTTCCGTGATCGTCAGAATGCGCGCTTGCACTGGCACGAGCCACAAGGGGAAATCACCACCACAGTGTTCAATCAGTACACCAAAGAACCGCTCAAGCGAACCGAGCACGGCGCGATGAATCATCACGGGCCGCACTTCATGTCCTTCGTTGTTGGTGTAGCGCAAATCGAACCGTTCTGGCAACTGAAAATCAAGTTGAATCGTGGCGAGCTGCCACGGACGCCGCAACGCATCGAACACAATGCAGTCGATCTTCGGGCCGTAAAACGCGCCATCGCCGGCATTGATGCGATATTGAATGTTGTTCGCGGTAAGCGCCGCCGCCAGGGCCGCTTCCGCGCGATCCCACGTGGCATCGTCACCAAGCCGCTTCGGTGGCCGCGTCGAAAGATCAAAGCGCATCTCGGTGAAGTTGAAGGTGCGGTACACCTCGGTCACCATGCGCAGCACGCCATTCACTTCGGATTCGATCTGCTCCGGTGTGCAGAAAATATGCGCGTCGTCCTGCGCGAAAGAGCGCACACGAGTGAGTCCAGAGACGACCCCGGAGCGCTCGAAGCGATGAAGGCGCGCGAAATCCGCGATCCGCAACGGCAAGTCGCGATACGAGTGTTTCTTGGCCGCGTAGATGTAAGTGTGCCCAGGGCAATTCATCGGCTTGACGCCAAACGCGCGGCCTTCGATCTCCGTGAAAAAGATATTCTCTTTGTAGTTCTCGTAATGCCCGGAGCGATGCCAGAGGTCCACATCGAAAATCTGTGGCGTCAGCACTTCCTGATAGCCATAGCGCTTGTACAAGCCGCGGATATAGGCGATCAGCTCGTTATAGATGAAGGTCCCTTTGGGCAGGAAAAACGGGCTCGCTGGCGCGATCGGATCGAAGATGAAGAGTTCGAGTTCCTTCCCGACGCGGCGGTGGTCACGCCGCTTGGCCTCTTCGAGCATGGCTAGATGCTGCTTCAGCTCCTTCTCGGTGGCGAACGCGGTGCCATAGATGCGTTGCAGCATCTCGTTGCGTTCGTCGCCACGCCAATAGGCCCCGGCGACGCTGGTCAGCTTGAAAGACGCGATCCGCCCCGTGGCGGGCACGTGCGGTCCACGACAGAGATCGACAAACTCACCTTGGCGGTACAGCGAGATCGCATCGTTCGCGGGAATGCTGACGATAATTTCGGCCTTGTAGTGCTCGCCCATCTCCTGAAACATGCGCACGGCGTCATCGCGGAGAATCTCCTCACGGATCACGGGAAAATTCTCGCGGACGATCTTTTTCATCTCGACTTCGATGCGTTCCAAGTCTTCGGGCGTGAACGGATGGTCGTGCTTGAAATCGTAGTAGAAGCCACTCTCGATCACTGGGCCGATGGTGATTTGCACATGCGGGAATAGGCGCTTGACCGCTTGGGCCATTAAATGCGCGGAGGAATGACGCAGGACATCAAGACCGTCGGGAGACGTGGGCAAGATAGGCTCAAGTGAACAATCAGCCGTCACTGGACGTGAGAGGTCCAAGACGTTGCCGTTCACACGCACCGCGAGCGCCTGTTTTTGCGCCGCTGGCGGGACGAGTTCACGCGCGACCGTGCCAGCGGGAACAATTTTTTGTTCTCCGCCTGGCAGCGTCACGGTAATATGCTGAATGTTGTCACTCATAGTTTTGGTGGGGGAGGAGAGGTCCGCACTTGAGACCATCCCCTCTTCCCCTCACCGAAGGCATAGGCACGAGCAGGATTGAACTGCTGACCCCTTCCGTGTCAGGGAAGTGCTCTTCCGCTGAGCTACGTGCCTGCAAGAAACCTCGGAAATTTTTCGCCGTGCGGCGCGATCACGCTCATGCTTCACGCACGACATGCACGGTCACGGTGCCATGCACCGCGCTATTCAGGTGGATCGGGACCGTGTGAGTGCCGAGCTGCTTGATGGGTTCCACCAACACGATCTTCCTTCGATCAATGGTGATCCCTTGGGCCGCCAGGGCTTTCTCGATATCCAGGTTCGTCACCGAACCAAAGAGGCGATCCTCTTCTCCAGCCCGTGCGGTAATGGACACGGACAGCGCGGCGATCCGGTCGGCGACCCCTTGCGCGTCACGTCGGTCGCGCTCTTTTTTCGCGGTGGCTAACAGCTTTTGGTGCTCCAGGACGCGCAGATTGCGGCGATTCGCCTCGACCGCGAGCCCACGAGGAACGAGATAGTTCCGTCCGTATCCATCTCGCACCTTGACGATGTCTCCAGTACTGCCCAGCGTCGCGATGTCTTCTTGTAGAATGATTTCCATAACGGCCTCTACTTTTACGGGAGCAAAAAATAAAACACAAGTCGCGCACCCAACCTGCTCTCATTATTCTGAAGAGGCTGGAAGCGCGGGTCTTTCCCCGATGTCTCGATGGGACCTGGCGTTGAGGTTACAGTCGGCTGGAAGCGTAGGGCAACAGCGCGATCGCACGCGCCTGCTTGATCGAGCGGGTCAACTTGCGTTGGTGCCACGCGCAGGTGCCGGTGATACGGCTGGGAATGATTTTCCCACGTTCGGAGACGAAATCCTCCAGCGTCCGATTGTCCTTATAGTTGATCCCCGCCCCTTTGTCGGCGCAGAAGCGGCAGACTTTGCGGCGGAGGCGACGGCGCGCTGGGAATTTATCGTCATTCGTATTGGTGTTCGCGGCGTTACGTCGTTGCGGACCTCTAGTCCCTCGGTCGGTTGGTCTTGGCATAGCAGATTCCTAACTCAAACTGTCCTCTTTTTGGGGCATTCGACGAGATTACTGTGGAGCCGCTTCTTCATTGACTGGCGCCGCTGGTGGCACGGGAGCGGATGGTGCCGCGGGCGCGACTGGTGCAGCCACGGGTGGCGTGGCCACGGGTGGTGTCGGCGCGATCGTCTGCACGGTGGAGAAGTAGCGCAACACGTGTTCGTTGATACGAAGATTCCGTTCCAGTTCTTTCAAGGCCGCGGGTGGCGAATCGTACGTAAGCTGGACATAGTAGCCACGGCGTTGCTTGCTAATCAGGTACGTCAGGTCCCGCATACCCCAGACATCCACCACGACGGCGGTCCCGTTGGCGCCTTCGAGGATTTTTTGCATCCAGGCGGAGAGTTCTTTGACACGGGCATCCGGCAGTTCGGGATGCAAAATACATAAAGTTTCATACGACGGCATGCGGTCCTCCTCAGGACAATGGAACAATCACAGCTTTATTGAGGGCTGGTCTCACTGGTCACGTTGAAAATGGCCATCGCCGGGTCGAGTCCTTGCGTGAGGATCATCTCGACGGCATCGGCGGCTTTTTCCACCGCCGGGAGGATAGACGCTTCTTCCTGGCGAGTAAAGGGCTGCAACACGAAATCCGCTGGATCTTGTCGGCCAGGCGGTCTGCCGATCCCTACTTTAACGCGGACAAATTCTTTACTACCGAACGAGGTAATCAGCGAAGCGATGCCACGGTTACCACCGGCTCCGCCCCCGCCTCGTTTAATCCGTACCCGACCAACGGGCAAATCCAAATCATCTTGTACGATCACGAAATCGGACAGGGACAAATGATAAAACTCGCGAATCTTCACTGCGGCGTCCCCACTGCGGTTCATGTAGGTCTGGGGCTGGACGAGTAAAACTTTCTCACCACGCCACACCCCATCGCCAACCAGGGAGAGAAATGTGCGTCGCGAAAGTCGGATGTCCCACCGCCGCGCGAGCATGTCAACAACATAAAATCCGAGGTTATGGCGCGTTCGTTGGTATTCCGTACCAGGGTTACCGAGACCGATGATGACATGCACGGCTTACTCGCTACGCGGCAAATGGCTATTTCTTCTCTGCTTTTCCGCCGCCAGCCTTAGCAGCACCACCAGCTTTAGCGGGAGCACCAGCAGCAGGCGCGGCTGCGGCTGCCGCGGCCGCAGCCGTCGCGGCGGCCGCTTCGCCTTCAGCCGCTGTCGGTTTCGCTTCCGCCACTGGAGACGCGATGGTCACCACCGCATCGTTGGTGTCGTACACCGCCTTCACACCTGGAGGCAGCACCAAGTCGGCGATGTGCACCGTGTCGTGCAGCGCCAAACTCGTGACATCAAACTGAATGAAGTCAGGAATCTCGCGCGGCAAGCACTCCACGGTCACCTCACGGCGCAGGGACTGCAACAATCCACCAGCCGTCACGCCTTGCGCCTTGCCGACAAAGTGGAGCGGCACGGTTACCGTGATCGGTTTGGTGACATCAACCTCATAGAAGTCGATGTGCATGGGCGCACTGCTGACCGGGTGGCGTTGGACTTCTTTCAACAAGACGGTTTTTTCGTTCAGATCCACCGCCGGAGAAAGTAACTGAATCAGATGCGACCCTTCGAGGCCGTCCAATTTCATGCGAAATTCGCGTGCATCCACGCAAACTTTCTGTCCAATTTTTCCTGGTCCGTAAAAAACCGCCGGGACTTTCCCCGACCGCCGGATGCGACCGGTTTCTCCCTTGGTGGCTGTTTCTCGCGATTCAACATTCAATATGACTGTTTCCATGATGTTCCCTCTACACAAATAATGAGCTGATTGATTCTTCGTGGTGAATGCGTCGGATCGCTTCGCCCATGAGCGGAGCGATCGAGAGCACTTTAATTTTGTCTACTTGTTGAGCCTCGGGGCGTAACGGCACTGAATTAGTCACTACGAGTTCTTCGAGTACCGAGGCGCGGATCCGTTCAATCGCGGGGCCGGACAACACGGGATGAGTACAACAGGCAAACACCGCCTGCGCGCCCGCATCATGAAGCGCCGCCGCAGCGGTCGTCAGCGTCCCCGCCGTGTCCACCATATCGTCAACCAGGATCGCGACCCGTCCCTCGACTTCGCCAATGATGTTCATTTCGACCACATCCAGATTCGCTTTGCCTGGGATATCCCGCTCACCTTCGCGGGCGCGCCGCTTATCGATAATCGCTAACGAAGAGCCCAACCGCTTCGCGAAGGCACGGGCACGCTCGACACCCCCCGCATCAGGGGAAACAACCGTGACCTGCTCTTTGCCGATCCGCGTCCGTAGGTACTGCAAAAGCACTGGCGATGAGAACAAATTATCAACGGGGATATTGAAAAACCCTTGAATTTGTCCGGCATGGAGTTCCGCGGTCAGCACCCGTGACGCGCCCGCCGTGGTCAGCAAATCGGCCACGAGTTTCGCGCTGATCGGGACGCGAGGCGCGACTTTCCGGTCCTGGCGGGCATAGCCGTAATACGGAATCACGGCGGTAATGCGGTTCGCGGACGCCCGCTTGAAAGCGTCGAGCATCAGCAACATTTCCATCAAATTATCGTTCCCTGGTGAACAAATGGACTGGAGAACGAAGATGTCGCCGCCGCGCACGTTTTCGGTAATCTCGACCGCGATCTCGCCATCACTAAACCGGCGAATGTCGGCGGCTCCGAGCGACACGCCCACGTAGGCGCAGATTTCCTCGGCCAGTGAACGATTGGAATTCCCGGCAAAAATCTTCAGTGCGTCACGCATGGAACTTCACCTACTTCTCCTACGCGAACTTCCCAGAGGGAGGGAACTGGGGAGGCAGGATTTGAACCTGCGAATGCCGGATTCAAAGTCCGGTGCCTTACCAAACTTGGCGACTCCCCACCATAAATTATTTCGGCCTCAACGTGTCATCTCCACGGTTCATTTCCGATGGGGCATGAGCCTTCCGTCCCAAACACCCGCGCTTGCAAACATCGAACGCTTTCTTGTTCGCTGACTCCGCCCGTGGAATTTTGATGAAATGAATTAGAGAGTTACCGCAGAACCGTGGTGCATCTCGCCGGGATCCTGTACCAGTTTTGCCTCAAGAAGTCTACGGCGCTTCAGCCAAAAGGTTGACGAGGAATATCGAACCGTGCTCCCGCAACGTACTCACCGCCTGCGCCGCCTGCTCTTCACGCGAGAAAATACCAAAGACCGAGGACCCACTACCCGACATCAACGCCCCATCCGCGCCAGCTTGAACCAGCCGCTCCTTGATCGCCTGAATAGTCGGATGCGTGGGAACAACCGCTCGCTCAAGATCATTGATGAGACATGACAATGGCGGCCAGTGCCCATGGAGCAATTGTTGCAAATCCGCGGAAACCACCTCCGTGCTCGCTGGCAACTCATCAAACCGACGATAGGCCCACGGGGTGGAAACGCCAAACGGAGGCACCACGATCACCAACCAGCGCGCAGGCAATGGCGGGACAGGAGTCAGAATCTCGCCTATCCCTTCAACCCGCGCGGGTTGGCACGGGATAAAAAATGGCACATCGGCCCCCAAGCGAACCGCGAGCGCACACAATTGTTGCTCGGAAAATCGCTGGCCGAACATCTGGTTGAGACTTTTCAGCACCGCCGCGGCATCACTACTCCCTCCCCCTAACCCAGCACCAAAAGGAATCCGCTTGCGCAACGCAATGCTGATCTCCGCCTCGACTCCAGCCTCCTGACAAAACAGCGCCGCCGCTTTATAGGCGAGATTGGTGTCATCGGTCGGCAAGGCGGGGTCGTCGCACGTCACCCGAATTCGCGGTTCACGCGCGCGCTCCGCGAGGTTTTCCATCGTGATCTCTAGCTCGTCACACAGACTGACTGGCACCATCACCGAGTCGAGCAGATGATACCCATCGGCGCGGCAACCAGTGATGCGGAGGTGAAGATTGACTTTCGCGGGCGCGAGTACTCGCATGACGAGGTTCCTTCGTTTGTGGCGGTTGCGGCACTTGGACCGTAGACCTTGGACTTTAGACTTTGGACCTTGGACTTAAAACGCGCATTGGTGATTCCTTCATTTTGTAGCGGTTGCGACACTACGCTGGCTATGCCACAACGACGACTATGCAAGAATTCTTACGTGTGGCCCAAGACGCGGCGAACCAAGCTGGTGCGCTCCTCAGAGACAACTGGCTAAAAGCAAAAACCATTGAGGTCAAGACCGACATGGTCGATCTCGTCACCAACGTCGATAAAGCCTCGGATGCCCTCATCACCGGCATACTGCGCACCCAGTTCCCCACCCATCAAATTATCGCCGAAGAGTCCGCGATTTCGGGCCAACCAAGCGACTACCGTTGGTACATCGATCCGATTGATGGCACCACCAACTTCGCCCACAGTTTTCCGCATTTCGCGGTCTCCATCGCACTGACGCACGAGACACAGGGGATCGTGGGCGTGGTCTACGACCCAATCCGCGATGAACTGTTCTGCGCGACCCGGGGGAACGGCGCGACACTGAACGGTCGCCCTATCCATGTTTCGCCCGCGCCGACCCTTGATCAATCGCTCGTGCTCACCGGGTTTCCGTATGACCGCCGCAAGCGCAGTGCCTACTATCTCAGCTTCTATCAAGCCTTCATGCTGCGCACCCAAGGTGTGCGGCGTGTTGGTTCCGCCGCATTAGATCTCTGTTATGTGGCCAGTGGCCGCGCCGATGCCTTCTGGGAATGGCGGCTGCATCCGTGGGATACCGCCGCTGGGGCACTCATTGTCGAAGAAGCCGGTGGACAGATGAGTGACTTTGCGGGCAAGTCGTTTGACATCACCGGCGAGCAGACGTTGGCCTCGAATGGCACGTTACACCGCGAGATGGTTGAGGTCTTACAAGAAGTCATGGCGGCACAGGGCGAATAGCTCGGAAAGGCGGGGTCCAAATCACGCCGCCCCCGCCATGATCCGATGCGCCCGGTCAACCAATTGCGGCACTTTCCACTCGAACTCATTCGCTTTGGGATTCGAGGCCGTACCTTCGAGGTAATGACGATAGAGCCCCTCAAGAATGATCGCCAGCTTCCACACCGCCAGACAG
>JABFSC010000241.1 GCA_013140885.1 Deltaproteobacteria bacterium
ATACCTGGCTGGGCCCGAAGAAAGCCGCCGTCGTGGTGGCGGTACGAAACGGCTTCCACATCTCCATGACCGCCACGCGAATCCCGGCGGCTTTCTTCGGGCCCAGCCAGGTATAGAACTGCTCCATACTCGCTTCCGAGCGATCCTGTCCCCCGAACCACAGCACCCGCCGGCGGCCCAAGTCGCTGACCACGATCCGATAGGTATGGCCTTTGCGGATCGCAATCTCGTCGATGCCGATGACCTGGGGGCCGGGCGTGCCCGCTTTGCGCAACTGCTCACGCATGTACTGCTTCTCCAGCTCTTTGCCCGTCTTCCAATCCAAGTGCAGTTCCCGCGCGACATCGCGCACGGTGCCCGTGCGACACCGCCGCCCCACAAAGAAGGCAAAGCGTTTGGTAGAAAAGGGAGGGTCGGCCAGGGGAGCTTCTCTTGCTTCACGGCTCCGCACTGAGGGCACCAGACGCGGCGTACCTCGATCTCCAAGTACACGCGCGTATCGCCACACGACAGGTCGCGGACCTGTCTCACTTTGTGATCGTAGAAGGTCCGGACCGCTGTCCCACAGACCCCGCAGCATGTTTTTTTCCGCGTCGGACCAGCCGCCCGATGCGGGCTTTGGGGTCACCGAAAACTCCCCGTACAGTCGCGCTCGGGCGAAACCCCGCGAACCGATAGGTATCGATCAGTCGTTGTAGTGTACGCATGCCACAAGCATGCCACGTTTTTCCACACCGCAACACTCCGCAAACGCTGATCCAGAGCCACTTTCATCCCTCGCAGTTCCACTTTTTTACCCACTCACTTTGGAGAAGAGCCTTTTTATTTTTGCCTTGTGCCTTCGCGAGGCGAGGCTGGGACTCCCCCCGGTCATCCCAGCCTACTGTCTTCCTATCAGCAGTTTCCCGTCTCTTGAGGGGGAACCGCGAAAAGGGGTATGGTGCCCCCCGCGAGAGACGAAGAACACAGTAGGAGAACAACAATGGCAATACCAGAACAGAAGACGTTGGCAACGGTGGAAGAACTCACCCGTGGCATCGCCGAGGACCGAACCAAAGCCCCGCAGGTGCTGATGGGCGACGTGGGTGGCGCCAATACGCTCGATAAAGTGCGAGACATTCTTTTCGGTGGTCAAGCGCGGGAATTCGAGCGGCATTTCGCTCGCATGGAAGAGCGCCTCGCCAAGACGGTCGCCGAATTGCGCGAGGACCTCAAGCGCGGACTCGATACCCTTGAAGCCTATGCCAAGAAGGAAGTGGAGGCGATTCACGAACGCCTCCGCGCGGAAGCCACCGAGCGTGGGGTCGCCGTCAAAGCGTTGGGGCAGGACCTCCAGGCCGCCAGCGCGACCGCGACGCAGCAACTCCGACAACTCGCGGATCAGACGGAGAAGCAGTTGCGCGCGGAAGCCACCGAGCGTGGGGCCGCCGTCAAGGCGTTGGGGCAGGATATCCAAACGACTCGTGACGCCGCGACCCAGCAAGTGCAGCAGCTTGAGGAACAGACCAGCACGCAGGTGCGCGTGGAGGCCACGACCCGTGGGGCCGCTATCACCGCGTTGAGCCAGGACCTCCAGGCCGCCAGCGCGACCGCGATGCAGAAGTTGCAACAGGTTGACGAGCAGACCACGAAGCAATTCCGCGAAGTCCGCGCTCAATTGCTCGAACAGGCGAGAA
Source organism: Deltaproteobacteria bacterium (assembly GCA_013140885.1). GTDB lineage: Bacteria > Desulfobacterota > Binatia > Bin18 > Bin18 > JABFSC01. Next base: position 1,677 of record JABFSC010000241.1, read on the forward strand.
CTCAGAGTGAGGACCTGCGGCAGAAATATACGGAACTCACCACCGCCCTCGAACACGCCATTCAAGAACTGCGGTCGAATAAGACCGATCGCGCGGGGCTCGCCGCTCTGTTCACCGAGGCCGCCGTGCGGCTGCAAAACGAATTTCGCCTTCCTGGGAATGAATAACCGCGGCAAAGGAAAAGTTACTTGATCCCCCTTACCCGCGCCCTCTCCCAGCCGGAAGAGGGCGCTTCAGAGCCCAGCTCCGTTGCTCCCGTCGTCAATGGTTCTGACGAATTGGGCGAGTTGCGTGCGTTACTCCTGGGACCTGAACAGTCGCAACTTGCCACGCTCCGGGCGCGCTTCGATGATCCCCAGCGGTTCGCGGAAGAGCTCGGTTCTCTCTTGCCAGACGCCGTGCGCGCGCGGACGGCGAAAGACCAGCAACTCACCAAAGCGTTGACCCCGACTGTCGAAGCCGCGATCTCCGCCTCGGTGAAAAAAAATCCCCAGCCTTTGGTCGATGCCATTACGCCCGTAATCGGCCCGGCGATTCGCAAAGCCATTGCTCAGGCGTTTAGTGAACTGACGCAGAGCATCAACCAGGCCATGGAGCGCAGTTTTTCTAGAGAGGGGCTCTCGTGGCGTGTCGAAGCCTGGCGTACCGGGAAGCCGTTCTCTGAAGTCGTGCTCAGTCACACGCTCCTGTATCGAGTGGAACAAGTCTTTCTCATTCATCGGAAGACGGGACTGCTGTTGCATCATGTGGTGGGTGGCGCGGGGGCCGTGCAAGACGTCGACATGGTATCGAGCATGCTGACGGCGATCCGTGACTTCGTCCAGGATTCCTTCGGTACTCGCAGTGAAGAAGTCCTCGACAATTTCCAAGTCGGTGAATTAACCGTGATGGTCGAGCAAGGGCCTCTCGCGCTCCTGGCGGCGGTCGTGCGGGGGGCGGCGCCGAAGGATTTGCGGCTCGTTTTTCAGGAGGCGATAGAACAAATCCATGTCGAACACGCTCAATCCCTTGATGCCTTTGCTGGGGATGCGGCCCCTTTTGAGAAAACCCGGCTCTATCTGGAAGATTGTTTACGAACCCAAACGGGTTCCCCTTCAGGTCAGCAAGACGCGAAGAAGGTTGCCCCACTGACGATGATCGGCGGAGTTGTTGGGGTTCTGTTGCTCGTCTGGATAGGAGTATCCACATGGAACCGTTGGCGGTGGGAAGCCTATCTAGCGCAGCTCAAGGCCGAGCCGGGGATTATCGTGGTTTCGGCCGACGCGGAAGACGGGAAATATGTCATTCGCGGGTTACGAGACCCGCTTGCCGCCGATCCCATCGCGCTTCTCCAGGCGACCCCTATTCCGCCGGAGCAGGTTGTTGGACAATGGGAGCCGTACCTATCGCTCGCTCCGTCTT
>JABFSC010000382.1 GCA_013140885.1 Deltaproteobacteria bacterium
CTGGTGATACGCTATTCATCAACTCTTGCGGTCGAGTCGATCTGCCTGGCAGTAATCCAGAGGACATGTACCACAGCTTGCGCAAGTTAGCGGCATTGGCGGACAGCACCATGCTTTATCCCGGCCACAACTACGGTGGCCCATCGGCGACGCTGGAAAACCAGAAACGTCATAATATGTACCTGCACCTCAGCTCGAAAAACTTGAGCGAGTTTCTGGCGATCATGGGATGAGAGGAGCCTGTAGTGATCATCCGCAAAAAACGCGGCAATTTCCTAGAAGACTTTCGTGTCGGCCAACTCTTCCGCCATAAAGTTGGCAAAACGGTCACTGAAGGGCTGTTCAACGCCTTCACCGAATTTGGCATGACGACGAATCCCCTGAGCAAGAACCTGCGCTATGCCCAGCGTTACGGGTATCGTGGCCTTGTTGCGCCACCGGGGCTGGTGATGAACATCGTCTTCAGTCAGAGTGTTGAAGACATCTCAGAGAATGCCCGCGCCAATCTTGAATACCGAGACATGCGGTTCGGAGCACCGGTCTATGTTGGTGATACCATTGAAGTGGACACCACGATTGTTGGCGTGCAGCCATCGTCACGCGATCCAGACCGTGGCGTTGTCCACGTTCAAACGACTGGACGGAATCAGAACGGCGAGGTCGTGCTGACCCTGCAACGCAAGGTGCAAATCTGGAAGGACAATCTCGATGCAAAAGTCGAGACCGCCGAACTGCCGGAGATTCCGACGATTCCGTGCTCCCTATGGCTTTCGCCTTATGAAGCAGGGCGACAGTACAAGGAGCTGGCGCATCTCACCAATGCTGATACCTATTTCGAGGATTTCAATATCGGCGACATTCTTGAGCATTCACGCGGTCGCACGGTGACAACCGCCCACATGGAATGGACCGCGATGCTCGACAACACCTCGCAGGTGCACAGCAACCAATACCTGATCGACCAGAACCCGCGGAAGTACATCGGCGGACAGCTGATTGTGTACGGTGGCATCCCGTTCAACTTTTGCTTAGGACTGTCCTGTCCTGATGTTGGCGATAATGCGCTGGGGGACGTGTGCTACATCACCGGGCGACACACCGGGCCGGTGTTTGTCGGCGATACGGTGTTCGCGGCGACGGAAATTACCGGCAAGCGTGATTATCCAGGCCGCCCAGATCTTGGCATCGTCGCGACGATCCTGCGGGGACACAAGTTCGTTCGCAAAGGCGAGGCGTGGGAGAAGCTGGAGATTTTCTACTTGGAGCGGGAAAGCGCCATCAAGAAGAACAGTCACTATGCGTAGGGCAGAATGTCCCAGTCACTCCACCCCGCGTTCATTGATCTCCTGAAAAACCAAACGCTGGCGAGCGCGGAAATGCGCCGCCTTGTTGGCTGGTACGCACTGTCGCTGACCGACCTCCTGCGGCGGAAATGTATTACCGTGCGATGTGCTGAGCGCATGCTGTTCAACCTTGATGTTGTCCAACAACTGGAACAGCGTCAGCTCGAAGATTGTGTGAAGCTAGTCGATTGGGGGATGCAACTCGAAGACTGGGAAGATTACACACCTAAACAACTCACGGATGCGATCAACGCCATCGCCCAGCTTGCCCAACGCCTTCTGGAGCAAGCTCCGCGCGGAGCTACCAAACCACTGGCGATTGCCAGAAAAGATTCTCCCATGTAGCCCGGATGGAGCGGAGCGGAATCCGGGGGGTCCCGCGCGGAACCTGGATTCCGCTTCGCTTCATCCAGGCTACCCAGAAGCGGGATATTCATTTCGAGAAATCACCTTACGCCAGCAACGTCCTGGCAATCACTTTCAGTTCCAGAATCGGTTTCACGCCCTCGAAGATCGGCAACACCAGCGCATCGACCACATAGCGAGAGATCGCGTACTCTTCCCCATAGCCCCAGCCGCCGTGGATAAGCTGCCCTTCTTGCGTCACCCACACCGCCACATCACACGCCAGGAGCTTCGCCATTGCCGCCGTCACCGCGGCGGATTCATCCTTGTCCATTGCGGGCGCGGCGGCATACGCCAGTTGCCGAGCCGCCGCGGTATGGGTCGCCATGCGGCCAAGTTTATATTGTGTCAATTGAAAGTCGCCGAGCGCATTGCCGAACTGCTTGCGTTCGTTCGCGTAGGTCGCGGTGACTTCAAGCGCCGCTTGCGCCAGTCCGGTTGCCCGACCACCAGTCTGTAAGCGGCCCGCCGCGAATCCCGCCATCTGCAGGTAGAACCCTTTGTGCAACCCACCTTCTTCACCCACCAGATTCTCCGCCGGGACAAAATAGTTCTCGCAATTGAGGATGTACGAGTGCATACCGCGATACCCCAGCGTCGGAATCGCCGTTCCTTGCAGAAGACCACCAGTCGGTTGCCGCATCTCGAACGAATGGCCGGGGAATTTGTCTTTCTCGACGATGAAGAGCGACACGCCACGCGCCCCAGAACGCGGATCAGGATTGGTACGGGCCAAGAGCGCGATAATGTCAGCACGTCCCGCGAAGGTACACCAGGCTTTCGCGCCGTTGATGAGAAATCCCGCTTTGCCGCCCACCGTCGCGGCTTCGGCTCGACAGGCCACCGAGGCCACATCCGACCCCGTATCCGGTTCAGTCACCGAGATCGCCACCATGAGTTTGCCCGCGGCAATGGGAGGCAGCCACTTTTGCTTTTGCGCTTCGGTGCCACCGCGCAACAACGCCTTGGTCAGAATCTCCGGCCTGGTAATCAAGCTGCCCGCCACACCGAGTGACGCGCACGACAACTCTTCGGTCGTGATAATCATGGCCAAATTGCCCATGCCCCCGCCGCCGTATTCTTCAGGAACCGACATGCCGAAGAATCCCAACTCCGCCATTTGTTGGATAATCGTCTCAGGAATCAATTCGTCGTGACGATGCACCCGCTCAGCGACTGGCGACACCTCCCTACGCGCGAACTGTCGCACCGAGTCCCGTGTCATCACCGCGATCTCACTCTCCAGCCAGCCATTGTTCACTCCACGGCTGGCGATCACTCGACGACCAATCTGCCGGAACCGACTTTCATGCGCGCCGACCCGGATCGCTGCTTTCACATCATTGCGTCCCAAGGTCTCCGCCAGAAACGATTCGGGGAACCCGAAGTCAGTCAGATGGACATCAGCTTGCCCCAGGATTTTGTGGCCGACTTCCGCCGCGAACCCGAGCGCCATTTCACTGGCATCCTCTTCGCCATGTTGCTGGGCGTCCTGGGCATACGCGAACAAAGCGCGCGCCGCTTCCACTTCGGTGGCCAAGTAAGCCAACCGCTCGGCATGCGGTTGATGGTCATCAATTCCTTTGCCGTTCTCGGTAATGCGCCGCCCTTGGTGCAAGGCTTCATCACGCAGTGTCTGCAAGGCATCAACAATCGTGGTTGTCTGGCGGATCGTGTCGGTCATACAAATCTCCTCAAATAATGCGGAAAAGGCTTCATACCATCCGCATCCGTACTGGGCTAGGGCGAGAGCATCTGATAAGGAAGCCAGGCCATAGGTTACAGGCTGCGAGCTTCAGGGTACTCTCCCCTTGAGCTTTTCACCTCTAGCCTTAAGCCTAATTCTTAGGAGGACCCCCCATGTTCGTACTCGATAGAGGCAAGCGTTTTGTAATTCCCCGCACGGAGATGACCTATCCGGGTCATAGTATGAAGCTCCATCAGAACGCCGCCGACCCGGTGAAATCACCGGTGGATCACGTAATGATGGACTTTGAAGATGCTTGCCCTTACGAGTTTAAGGGACCCAAGAGTCGCCAATGTGTCGTCGAAGCTCTGAACTCGCTCGATTTTGGCAAGAAAGTGATTACCGTGCGACCGAACAACATTCGGTCGGAGTTTTTCCTCGGTGATCTTGAAGCCATCGTCCTGGGTGCCGTGGACAAATTTCACGGGATCATTCTGCCCAAGGTACACGGACCGGACGACATCAAATATGTCTCGTCCTTACTCGATAACCTGGAAAAACAAGCCGGGTGGAAAACCCACGTCCAGATTGAGTCGCTGATCGAGCTGCCGCAAGCGATCGTCAAAGCCTACGACATCGCCACCGCTTCACCGCGGATGGCCGGTCTGATTTTCGGCATCGCCGATTTCGCCGCGACCTTGGGCATCCGCGAAGTGGTCAAGAATCAGAACGTCAATTTTCACTATTCCAAACAAGCCGTGGTGGTGGCCGCGAAGGCCGCTGGTCTTCATGCCATTGATAACGTCTACCTCCCCCTCTGGCGCAAAGAGGACTCGAAAGAGAAGATCGCGGAGATCGAAGCTGGACTGCGTGACAAAAACGAAGGGGCCGCGAACTTGGGCATGGATGGTACGTGGGTGATTCATCCGCAGCAGGCGCAGGTCGCGAACGACTGTTACACGCCGAATGATAAGCAGATTCAGTATGGTACGCGCGTGCTGAACCTCTACCACGAGAAAGGTGGAGGCTCGATGCCGGACCCGGAGACCGGTGAGATGATCGACGAGGCGACCATCAAGATCGCGCTGATGGACCTCGCCAAAGCCGTGCAAGCGGGCAAAGTTACGTCCGCCTATCTTGCTGAGCAATCCGCCAAGAGCAAGTCGATCACTGGCTATGACATTTTGGAACAGATGAAGAGAGTCGGCTAAAGGTGCTGGGTGTTGGGTGCTAGGGGCTGGTTTTCTGACCCCCAGCCCCTAGCACCCAACACCCAGCACCTTTCCCTAGCACCTTGATTAGCTCAATAGCTACGGAGGTTTCCATGTTAAAGAAGATTCACCACGTTGGCATTGTTGTTCGCAAGCTCGAAGAAGCGTTCGAGTTCTACAAAGACACGCTCGGTTTGCCGCTCGGTAAGATGGCGACCATTCAGGAACAAGGCGTCAGGGCCGCATTGTTGCCGGTTGGCGAAAGTGAAATCGAATTACTGGAACCCATTACTCCTGACTCCGGTGTCGCGCGCTTTCTGGAGAAAAAAGGCGGCGGGCTGCATCATCTGTGTTTCGAGACCGACAATATCGAAACGGAACTGCAAGGAGCCAAGGATAAAGGCATCAAGCTCATTGATCAGAAAACGCGCACCGGGCTCGCGGGCACCATCGCGTTTCTGCATCCGCAAGCCTGTTGCAGTGTGTTGGTCGAGTACGCTCAACCCGTCGATCACTCCGAGCATGCGTCCTTACTCGGTGAGGCGCGCAATCGCACCTTTACCACGAAACGACTCGATCATGTGGTGATCGCCGTCAATGATCTCGAAGCCGGCGTCGCGACGTATCAGAAAAACTTCGGTTTCACTCGCGAGCCAGCGGGTGAAGTGCCCGCGCTCGGCATTCGCAATACCTTCATGCCGATTGGCGACGCCAAGATTGAGTTTGTCTCCCCACTCGGCGAGAAAAGTCCAATCGCGCAGTTCCTCACGAAGAATGGCGAGGGCATGTATCTGCTATCGCTCGACATCGACTACTTGCCCGGCGCGCTCGCCACACTCGAAGCCAAAGGCATTAAGGCGAACCTCGCCAAAGCCTCCGACGGTGGTCAGATTGCCTTCATTAGCCCGAAACATACGCATGGCGTGTTGTTGCAACTGATTTCGCGGCGGTGACGCTGAGGTTGTTCTGTTCTGTGAGGACTGACGGTTATGAAAAAAGAATCTCCCTGGGTCATGCGCACCTACTCCGGCCACTCGACCGCGAAGGCCAGTAACGAACTCTACCGCTTGAACTTGAGTAAAGGGCAGACGGGACTGTCGGTCGCGTTCGATCTGCCAACGCAAACTGGCTATGACAGCGACGAGGCCGTCGCGCGGGGCGAAGTTGGCAAAGTCGGCGTGCCGGTCAGCCATATTGGCGATATGGAGACGCTCTTCACCGGCATTCCGCTGAGCAAGATGAACACCTCCATGACCATTAACGGCACGGCCGCATGGCTCCTCGCTCTCTATATCGCCGCCGCGGAACGACAGGGGGTCGATCCCAAAGTGCTCCAAGGCACCACGCAAAACGATATCGTCAAGGAATATCTCTCGCGCGGGACCTACATCTTCCCACCGGCACCGAGCCTGCGGCTCACGAGCGATACCATCACGTATACCGTCACGCAGGTGCCCAAGTGGAATCCGATCAACGTCTGCTCGTACCATCTGCAAGAAGCCGGAGCCACGCCGGTTCAGGAAGTCGCGTACACGCTGTGTACCGCCATCGCCGTGCTGGATACCGTGCGCACGACCGGTAACTTGAGCGACGCGCAATTCATCGACGCGGTCGGACGCATAAGCTTTTTCGTCAATGCGGGCCTGCGGTTCATCGAGGAAATTTGTAAGCTCCGCGCCTTTGGCCAGCTGTGGGACGAGTTGACCCGTGATCGCTACGGCATCACCGACCCCAAGCTCCGCCGTTTCCGTTACGGCGTGCAAGTCAATTCGCTCGGCCTGACCGAAGCCCAGCCAGAGAACAACGTGCCGCGCATCGTGCTTGAAGCTCTTGGTGTCACCTTGAGCAAGAATGCTCGCTGCCGCGCGCTGCAATTGCCGACCTGGAACGAAGCCCTTGGCTTGCCGCGCCCGTGGGATCAACAATGGAGCCTCCGCATCCAACAGATTCTCGCCTATGAAACCGACATCTTGGAGTACGAGGATATCTTCGAGGGCAGCAAGGTCATTGAGGCGAAAACCGCTGAGATCAAACGTGCGGCCTGGACCGAGGTGGAGCGCGTCCTCGATTTCGGCGGCGTCATTCCCGCCTTGAATTATGTCAAGGAACAACTGGTCGCGAGCCTCACCGAACGGCAACGTCGCATCAATGGTGGCGAACAAATTGTCGTTGGCGTCAATCAATTCACCGAAACCGCGCAATCGCCTCTGTACAATGGCGAATCTTCCTCCATCCTCAAAGTGGACGAAGAAGCCGAACGCGACCAACTGGCACGCCTGCACGCCTTTCGTGCCGCGCGCAATCACGCCACGGTGACGGAAGCACTCTCGGCGTTACGCGAGGCTGCGGTCACCGGCACCAACATCATGCCAGTCTCGATCCGTTGCGCGCATGCTGGAGTCACTACTGGCGAATGGGCACGGACCCTGCGCGGAGTATTCGGCGAGTTCCGTGCTCCAACCGGGATTGGTGGCGCGGTCGTCACTAGAGCCGCGAATGGCATCGGTGATAGTGCTGAACGGCTAGAACAGTTACGCGGTCGGGTGCGCAAATCGGCGGACACGCTCGGTCGTCCACTCAAAGTGTTAATTGGCAAGCCTGGCCTCGACGGACACTCCAATGGCGCGGAGCAAATCGCGGTGTGGTGCCGCGATGCTGGCATGGAGGTGGTCTACGAAGGCATTCGCCTCACGCCCGAGCAGATTGTCGCCAGCGCGCGGGATGAAGGCGTGCATCTCATCGGCTTGAGCATTCTCTCTGGTTCACATTTGCGCTTGGTGCCGGAGATCATTGCCGGCCTCAAGGCGGAAGGTTTGGGCGAGGTTCCTATCGTGGTGGGCGGCATTATTCCAGAGGACGATGCGCGGGAGTTACGCGCGGCTGGCGTGGCGCGGGTCTATACCCCCAAAGACTTCGAGATGATGAAAATTCTTTCCGACATGGTGGATGTCGCCCAGGCCGCGCACGCCTAACTGATTGACATTGCGCGTGAGCCCCCAACGTCCACATATTGATGTCGCCGCGCTCCTCCGCTTCGAGCGTAAATCCATCGCCGCCGCGCTCAATCTGCTCGAAGACCGGCGACCCGCGCGGCAAGCACACGCACTCGTGCTGCTTGATGAACTCACCTCATCCCCAACACCAGCGCATATCGTTGGTATCACCGGCCCGCCAGGCGTTGGGAAAAGCTCGCTGATCGCGCGCTTGATCGAAATCGCCGCGCGTGAGGATCGTCGCTTGGCGGTGGTCGCGGTTGATCCTTCCAGCAAAGTTTCCGGTGGCGCGCTGCTTGGTGATCGTGGCCGCATGCAGGTGCCACCGCATGCGCCGGTCTACATCCGCAGTTTCGCCGCGCGTGATCGTCTCGGTGGACTCAGTCGCGAGGCCTTCGCGGCGGTGTTTCTACTACGCCATTTGTGCGACGTGGTGATCGTCGAAACGGTCGGTGTTGGGCAAAGTGAAACCGACATCGCCCACATCGCGGATACCGTGGTGCTCGTCGTTCAGCCGTTTTCCGGCGATGTGCTCCAGTTCATCAAGGCTGGCGTGATGGAAATTCCCGACATCCTCGCGATCAACAAAGCCGACGATGAAGCGCTGGCCCGCAAGGCGATGGCCGATGTCAAAGCCGCGCTCTCGCTGGAACGACAAGCGTGGTCACGCCCGGTGTTGGCGGTGAGCGCGGCGACCAACTTGCATCTGGACGAGCTGGATGCCGCCATCAGCGCGCATCATCACCATCTTCTGACCAACGCGACACTCCCAACGCAACGTGCCGAACAGACGTTGGCATGGGCGACGAGCGAAGTCCTGCATGAAGTCGGTCGGCGCGGGCTGCTGACGCTCGGTGGTCCAGAGGGCGTGAAGCGCTACTGGGACCAGCAGCCTGCGCAGTGGAGCGCGCTCCATCGCCTTGACGATCTCTTGCGCTCGTTGTCCTGGCACCAGCCGCGCACCGAATAGCAATTTCCATCGAACTTGCTACAGTCCTCCCCCAATGTTTACCGTTCGGAGGAGGATGAGGATATGTTGTTGACGCGGGAGGAAATGACCTTACACCGTGATGCCCCGCGGTTTGCGATGGCAACGGACCGAGACGCCATCCTGCGCGCGCTAAGTCATTTGTTTTACGGAGAAATAGGCGCGGTCAAAATTGGCCAATGGGTGACCAAGGCCCCGGACCTGGAAGGGATGTTGGAGATCGTCAAGCAGACTCGTGACGAAACTCGCCACACCGCCATCTTTCGGCGGCTATTGCAACAGTACAAAGCGGAACCTTCGCAAGAGGTCCTGCGCGACATGGACGACCTCCACGTCGCCATCAGTCGGACCTGGGAAGAAATGCTTTTTGAGTCGATGGTGGTTGGCGAAGGACTCGCGCTCATCCTCATCTATTTCTACCACGATGTGATCGCCGACCCGGCGATTCGGCGCGGCTTACAGCGTGTGATTCGGGATGAGGAGAGTCACGTCGAATATGGCGAGAAGAAGATCATGGAGTATCTGGCACGTAAGCCGGAACTGCGCGACCATCTGCTCGCCATGCAGGAGCAGCTCATTCAACATTATTCCGGTGTCATCACCGGGCAGACACCCGCCGATGGGTTGGAGGAAATGATCGCCGAGTTTCCGATGGCGATCATTCAGATGCATGTGACGCGGTTACAACGGATGGGAATGGTGTGAAGAGTTAAGAGTTCGGAGTTCGGAGTTAAGAATGACACGGAGAGTAGGTTGTAAGTCGTGAGACTTTGGACCTTGGACTTTGGACTTTCTCCTACGCCTTGCCGTAATCGTAAAACCCTTTCCCCGCCTTGCGCCCCAGATACCCCGCCGCGACGTAATTGCGCAACAATGGACACGGGCGATACTTGTCGTCGCCGAGGCCGTGATGGAGCCGCTCCAACACGGCGAGGCACGTATCAAGCCCGATTAAATCCGCCAACGCTAGCGGTCCCATCGGTTGGTTCGTCCCCAACTTCATGCCTTGGTCAATGTCGGTCACGCCACCGACTCCTTCATAGAGCGCGTAGATCGCCTCGTTAATCATCGGCAGCAGGATGCGGTTCACGATGAATCCCGCGTAGTCCTTGGC
>JABFSC010000198.1 GCA_013140885.1 Deltaproteobacteria bacterium
GTAGTCCTGGCTGCTGAGGTGCGCACCCCCTTCCTGACCTTCCCCCTCAAAGGGGGAAGGGACCCGTAAGCGGGGCTCCGTATCTTGGTGCGTTTTCTCTAAGTTTCCAGTCTTCAGTCTTTCGGCATCACTGCGCCGCTAGTGCTTCCTCGATCGCTTCTTGAAATGACGCGAAAGGCAGCGCGCCAGAGAGTGGACGACCATTGATGAAGAAGGCGGGCGTGCCGCTGACCCCGGCATCAGCTCCTTCCGTCGCGTCCTTGGTTACGGCGGCAGCGTGTTTCCCGCTATCAACACACGTATTGAACTGTGTCATATCGAGCTTGAGGTCGGTTGCCAGCTTTTTGACGTTCGCAAGGTCGAGGGCACTGGCGTTGGCGAACAGCGCATCGTGGAGTTCCCAAAACTTGTTCTGGTCCCCCGCGCAACGGGCGGCTTCCGCGGCCTTGCGAGCATGGGGGTGAATGTTGTCCAGCGGAAAATCCTTGAACACAACCTTGACTTTATCCTTATAGGCTTCACGGACTTTGGTGAGTTCAGACTGAACTCGTGCGCAGAACGGTCATTGATAGTCCGAGAACTCGACAATCGTCACCGGGGCATTGTCGGGTCCACGTGAAGGCGAGCCCTCGACTGTCATGGCAACGACTGGGGGTTTGAGGAGGACTTTGAGGTCCGCCGCCTTGCGCAAGCCTTGGAAAAATTCTTGTTGCCGTTTCTGTTGCTGCTGGTTTTTCAATTCGGCGCCAATCTGCGCTTTCACGTCAGCGAGGCCTCTCCCACCGATGCGTGCCTTATTTTCGTTATACCATTTCTCTATTTCGGCATCCGTCGGAGTCGCGACTTTGTCGGTAATCTCTTGGGCTACGAGTTGTTCTTTCGTGATGCCACGTTTCTTGGCTTCTTGTACGAGCAGTTGGTCGGCGAGGTAGGCGTCTAGCGTTTGTTTGCGGGTCAAATAAATCTGGTTATGCATCCTGGTGATTTGCCCACGGTTAAAAGTAGCAAGGTCGTCTTCCGTGATACTTTTCCCGTTCAGCACGGCCAAGGGAGTTTTGGCGTCGTTTGCGTGCAGGGGGCTCGCGGGCGACAGTGCCAAGACGAGCGCGAGTCCAGGGAGGGCGCGTCTTTTCCAACGACTATGATTCATCAGTGCTCCTTTGTTGGGAAGAAATGTCGGCCCAACATAAGTGAAACCAGGGTCGCACTCAATGGTGTTGTTCTCCTCTGGAAGGCTACTGCTTCTGGTCGGTTTGGTGTGTACTAACCGTGAGGAACTCGCTATCATGCGGGCCTTACGACAGTGGGGGCCCAGAGCCGTCCTCCGAACGAGAGCGAGAACCGGAGCGGCGATTAGTGAATCTCAGCGGACCGTCAAAAAGGTGGGGTTGATGGTACTTATGAATAAGTGCATCCAAACGGCGAGACATCCCGTCATCATTACCGTTGCCGTGGCGATCGTTTTTCTCTGTCTCTGGCAGGCGTTACTAGCCGAACAGCATGCCCAAGTGGCGCGCACGATTAGTCGAGAGGCGGAGAATGTCAAAAGCGAAATCGTCGCCCGTATGCAGGCGCGCCTCCTCGCCTTAACGCAGATCGCCAAACGCTGGGAAGAGAAGGGTCGCCCGCTCCAACAGGACTGGGAAACCGTGGCGGAACTCAATTTGGGCCATTTCCCCGGCTACTACGCGCTGGCATGGGTGGATCTGTGGCTCATGACTCGCTGGGTCGCACCGGCGGTGAGTAGCGGCGCCGTGCAGGAAGTCGATCTGATTTTTCGTGAACACTGGCGGGGGATTGTCGAGGCGATACGAAATCGTCGCGAAATCATCGTGACTTCGGTTGTCAGTCTCCCCGAAGGCAAGAAAGGGTTCTTGGCGGGGGTCCCGATTGATCGAGACAATGATTTCGATGGGATGATTATTGGCATCTTCAATTTGCAAGAACTGCTCAACGCCATCTTGCATGAAAACCTCGCGCCTGAGTACGCGGTCGCCGTTTTCGAGAAGGAGCGGGAGATTTACAGTTCTCCCAGCGCCAATAAGAAGCACGAGGCGCAATGGGGACAAGATGTGATGCTCGAACTGTATGATACGACCTGGCGCATGCGGATCTGGCCCAGACGACAACCCTTCACGGGCGCCCGGTCGTTACTGCCGGATATCGTGTTAGGGGGAGGGCTGGTGCTTGCGCTCCTCTTGGGGACGGCGGTCAAACTGGCCCAAACAGCGGAGAAACGCGCGTATGAAGCGGAGGCGGCCGATCGCGTGAAATCCGATTTGTTGGCGACGGTCTCGCATGAGTTGCGCACGCCGGTCAATCTGATCATGGGGTATACCGAATTGCTCTTGCACGAGAATTTCGGACGCTTGACGCCGCAACAAACCGAACCCTTGCAACGGGTGGAAAAAAGCGCGCGGGGGCTGCGCGATGTGATTAGCGCGGTCTTTGATGTCTGCCGCATTGAAGCCGCCCAAGAGATATTGGCGACGACCCCGGTGCGGATCGCCGAGGTACTGGATGAACTGGAAGCCGAGGCGCAAGAATTGCGGGAGAACCCAGAGGTCCGGTATCAGCGACGAACGCCGTCCGAGCTCGCGCTCGTCTATACGGACCGGACAAAATTGAAAATCGTCCTGAAAAATCTCTTGCAGAATGCCGCCAAGTTCACCGATAAAGGGCGCATTACGGTCGATGCCTACCAGCGCAATAACGGGGTCATTGTGTCGATCGTCGATACCGGCATCGGGATCGAACCTGAAGTCCTCCCGCGGATTTTCGAGATGTTCCATCAAGGAGATAACTCCACGACGCGGCGATACGGTGGGCTGGGGCTCGGGCTCTATATTGTGCGGAAATTGCTTGACCTCATTCACGGCACGATTGAGGTGCAAAGCATCGTGGGGCAAGGATCAACCTTTCGGGTGTGGATTCCCCTGCAGTGGCCTGAGCAGGAGAAGCCGCGGCTCGATGACGATCAGAAGCCGACCCTGGAGCGGAGTTTGTCATTGAGAAGCGGATCCTACGCCTAAACAAAAAGTCGAGGGCGATTTCCGGAAAAGATTCTCCCTTGTTACCTGGATTCCGCTCCGCTCCATCCAGGCTATCCAGAAACCGCCTGAGACTTGCCGTAACTTAACCAAGACTGTCTTTGACTCCGTGTTGCTCAACTCACCCGTGCTGGATAATTCTCTTCGATGGTCTTGACGGTCCGATAGACGACCTCGGTATATGGGACGGGAATACCGAGTCGTTGCCCTTCGTGGAAGACATACCCCACGGTCTCCTCGATTTCAGTCTGTTTGCCCGCCAGCACATCTTGCAACATCGACGGGATAATGTGGGTGCGCCCGCTCGCGGTGACTTGTTGCCCAACCTCGACGAGTTTGCGCACCGCTTCCTCGAATGGCGCGTCGCGCATGAGCCGCATATTGAACAAGCTCCAGGCCGGGTGTTCGGAGAGCGCCACGCCATGCGCCGTGGCGACCGCCGCTACTTCACGAAACATGTGCACGGCTAGGGTCGCGAGCTGGGGGCTCGACCAGACTTTGTGGACGGGCAGTCGAGTAATGGCGGATAATGGTGCGAACGGGTTCTGAAACGCTTGCTTCGTCCATTCGACGGACACAATATCATCCGCCGCCGCTGCTTTGAGCCCCGAGCGAACAAACGCTTCAACAATCTGGGCGACACGCGAGGACGGGCGTTTGTCGAGTTCCCCAAAGAAAGTGACGCCATCGAGCGTGTACTCCACCTCACCGTCACGCACCAAGGTGGCACCGATCATCGTCGTGGAGCCCACCACGGTGTCCCAGCCGAACACGCGTGCGAGCTGTTCGTTCTTGACCACGCCGTTTTGGATGGATGCGACACCTCCCACCTTGAGATGGGCCACCCCAGCGAGAGCACGGTCCATATCTTTCGTTTTCACGGCAATAATCAGCATATCGGCGTCACGCAGACTGCTGGCGTCCGCCAAGGCCGGAACCCGCACGTTGAAATGATCGAATCCACGGAGCTGGAGGCCGTGCTCCTGCACGGCGGCCGCATGGCCTGGCCGAGCGATCATAATGGCCTCATCCCCTGCTCGTGTCAGGTATCCGGCAATGACTGAACCCACTCCCCCCGCACCAAGAATGACAACGCGCATAGAGCCTCCTTTTTCTTGAGAGGGGATTATTTCGCGATTGCGGGAACGTTGTCAACAAAAGCATATATGTCCTCGCATGATGTGTGTGGTTAAAGCTTGTCGCATTGAACCCGATGGTACGTAAAGTAAGGAGAAATTATGAGAAAATTCTTTGGTGTGATCTTGGTGGCCGTGGTGACTTTCAGTTTCGCGAAGGGCGCGCTTGCCGAGCCGTCGTCCGCGATCCGCAGCCTCACAGGTGTGACGGCTGTGCGAGTGGTAGTTGAGGACTTCAACGCGGCGATGCAGCAGACCGGGCTGCAAAAGGAACAGTTGTATGCGCTGGCATCCGAGACCCTCAATAAAAATGGCATCCGCGTGGTGCAACCGGGCGAGGTTGAGCGGGTGCCTCTTGTGTATATTCGCTTGAGTTCGGTGATGGGTGGCGAGGGCGACGGTGCTCCCGTCGGTCTTTACCTCAATATGCAAGTGCGGCAGATGGCCATGTTAGAGAAAAAGGGAGAAACCCCCGCGAAACAGCCGATCGCTATCGCGGAGGAAAAGCCCGTCCTCGTCTCTACTTGGGAAAATGGCACGATGGCGATGGTTGGCCGGCAGGAAATCGGGTTTTACGTGCGGACCATTCTCACGAATCTGGTGGCAGACTTCGCGCACGACCACAAGGAAGCGAATGGGGCGCAGCCGCAGAGTTAGATCAAGCAGGCGGTGAGAGCCGGACAGTCAGAGAAGGCTGTCTACCTTCAGACTTCCCCCTTTGTCATCTCCGGGAGTGTCACGCGATACACCCGTGCGAGGTGGATCAACCTACCTTCCCCACGCTTGAGTTGTTGCAACTCGACGGCACTGACCTTTCTACCAACGGCGCGGCTCATCTGTTCCGCCGCCGCTGGCTCTTCGCGCAGGAGAATCACTGTGTCATAGCGGCCAAAGACTAATGCCGCTGGGGCGGGAAGGATCTCGACCACGGTCGCACCAGCATTGAGGAGAAATATGATCGTGCGTTCCCAGTCGGGAGTTTCGTGAAGACCATCGAGTAAAAGCAACGGTGGTAGTGACGGCGTCGTGGCTAAACCGCGGCTGACCGCGTTCAATGCCGCTTGTGCCGCACTCGGCGGTACGCCGTCCGAATCTGGCACCGAGAGATAACTCGCTGGCTGGCGCAACAATAATCGAAAATACACTTCCGTCTGTTTGTGATGACGAGCATCAAGGCACAGGACCGTACCGTGTTGGGCGATCTGTCGCACCGCTAACCCTATCAAGCAAGTGGTTTTATCGTTCGCGTCTCCTCCCAAGATCGCGACGCGGCCAAGCAGTTCAGGTAAAGGGTAGAGCGTGTCCGTGGATGGTTGTCGCGCTTTCGTGGTCGCCATGTCTGGAAAAATATAGGGTAAAAAGTTCCAGCTTCCAAGTTTCAACTTCCAGGGGTGTTTTTTTTATTTTTGCCTTTTGCTTTCTTTTCTTGAAACGGCTCCCCTTGTGAGCCCGCCAAAAGTCTTCTAAGTCACCAGCTATGACAACGCCTCCACCGTCTTCGTCTTCACGCGGGACTTGGCTCGTGATTGGCATACTGGCGCTGGCCACGGTCGCCGTGATCGTCGCGCGGATGTATCACGTCCCCTCCGAAAGTGCGTCCGACCTCTTACAACGGGAAGGCATGCCCGCCGCGCGGCAAGGCATCGCGCTCTCTCAACAAGGAAAAGCCCTCTTGCCACCGGAAGAACAACGCGAGATGGATGCCATCTATGCGGAAGCGTTTAAGACATTGTCCTCAGAAGAGCATCAGCGGTTCTTAACCTTGGCCCGCAAAGGGACGGCCGCGACCGACAGTGAGATCGCCGACAGCGCCGCGTTGGTGGAAAAAGCCTTGCAGTCGTTACCACAAGAGCGGACCACGCGACTGTGGGCCTTGGTGGGGAAGTCGGTGCGGTTGGCCCAAGAGCAAACCTCCGCAGGGAAGCCGTGATGACCACCGCCAGCGATGGGTCGGTGATGATGGTCATCCCCGCTGGCGAGTTTCTCATGGGCGATGGCCGTGGGTATCCCAACGAACGTCCCATCCATGCGGTATTTCTTGACGCCTTCGCGCTCGCCCAGCATCCGGTGACGAACGCTCAGTACGAACGATTCGTGCGGGAGACCGGACATCGGGTGCCCTATCTCGATGACCCCAGGGCGGAGGCCGACAATTGGGATCAAGAACAACGCATCTCTCCGTCTGGGCGCGAGTATCATCCCGTCGTGTTGGTCAGTTGGCACGATGCCCATGCCTATTGTGAGTGGGCGGGTGGACGTTTGCCAACGGAAGCGGAATGGGAGAAAGCGGCGCGCGGTGGGCTCGCGGGGAAACTCTATCCTTGGGGTGATGAGATCACTCCCAGTCTGGCGAATTACGACAATCGCGATGGTACGACGCCTGTCGGGTCGTATCCGCCGAATAACTACGGCCTCCACGATATGGCGGGAAATGTGTGGGAATGGGTGGGGGATTGGTACGACGCCACATACTATCAGCACGCTCCACGACAGAACCCCCAAGGTCCAGAACAAGGCACCGTGCGTGTCCTCCGCGGGGGCGCATGGTTGCTCTTCCCGCAGTTTTGCCGGGTGGCCTATCGGTTTCGCAATAGTCCTGATTTTCGCTTTAATCTGATTGGATTTCGCCTGGCGTGGTCGGTGTGAACGCTTCCGTGCCCGCGACCAACACATTTTCCTGATACAACCGCGCGAGCACTTGCCGCACGGATTCCGGGCGGCAGCGTCTTCCTTCGGGCGTATTGAGATAGGCCGTCATAATCTCCGCCACCGCTGGGCGGATTTCCACCTGACGCAGCAGTGCTGGCACGCAGACCTCGTGCAGAAAGCGCACGCCACGCGGGTAGAGTGGGGCGACCACGACCTCACGGACTTCGACAAACGGTCCTTCAATCACTGGATGTTGCTCGATCTTTACGCCCGGAGCGATGTGGACTGCCTCAACGGTTGTGGGCCTCCGCATGGGAGGAATTGCGGATTGCGGATGGGGAACTCCGAACTCCGAACTCCGAACTGCTCTCGCGTCCGTTTTTCCCAGAACGGGGCCTCCGGCCAGCGTTGCTCTTCGCGATAATAGCGTCCCGATTCCGCATAATGAGTTTCATAGGTCTGACGTTGGGTTTCCTCGTAAAACTGAATCGCTGTCGCCACCGCCAGCGGACGTTGCAAAATAGTGTTGACGACGATCGCGCCCGTAATGGCCGACGCCATCGCTTTATGCACGCCTTCCGATGACAACGGATCAACAAACAACCCAGCATCGCCCACCAGGAGAAACCGCTCACCCGCGAAGGTGGAGGCCGTGTACCAAGTGGCATCAAACACCCGTGGCGGTTGCGCGAGTCGGGCATTTGCTAAGAACTGTGTGATGTATGAAACCTGCCGCGACTCGGAGTGATAAAACGACGCGAGTCCCGTTTCTCGAATTTGATTCCCCAAATGCCAGTCAATCAGCAGTGTCACATTCCGCAACCCGTTGTGCAGCGGGACGGACCAGACCAAGCCGTGCGGGTAGGTTTCCAGTATGGTATTAGCGGCGTCGATGCCTGGCGGATTGGTGGCATCTCGCCAATAGCCGGTGACGGCCAGCGTCTGAAACGTGGCATCACGCTGACGAAACCCCTGTCGCGCGAGAATGCCACTATGCCCACTGGCGTCGATGAAAAACGACGCGGTGCAGGAACCATGCCCCGTGTGCATGACAACCGCGTCATCTCTAAGAGTGACACTCTCGGCACCGAGGTCCTCAATGACCCACACGCCACCGATTCGCGCATGTCGCAAGAGTAAGGAGTCAAAATCTTCACGCCACACCTGAAAGCCGTGCCGTTTATGGTCGGGACTGTAGTACGACGTCCGAGGCTGGGCACTGCCCCAGCACACCGTGTGACCGATCATGCGGAGAAATCCCGCTGCCTCGACTTGGGCACGCACTCCGAGGAAATCGAGAATCGGAAGGATTTGTGGGGTCAGCGACTCCCCGATTTGATGACGCGGAAAGCGTCGCTTCTCCAGCAACACCACCTGAAATCCAAATCCCGCTAACAACCGCGCGATGGTGGCCCCGGCTGGGCCACCGCCCGCGACGAGAATGTCAGTCGTTGATGGAAGGGAAGCGGGGGGCATGGTGCGTGCGGCGAATGAAGGTGGTCCACTCAGTTCGGCAATAGTGGAGTGACTGCTTTCAGGTCCCCTCTCCCGGCTGGGAGAGGGGTAGGGCGAGGGGGATCAGATGGACTTTCCTTAGAGACACAGCTCCGCCAGCAACCGCAACGCTTCCGGCTGCGATGTTCCGATGAGCATGCTCGTAACCGGCGAGGCTTTCCAGGCTTGGATGCGTTCAGTGATCCGTTCCCGCGGACCAACCAACGCCACGGCATCGACGAGTGTGTCCGGTACGGACGCGACCGCTTCGGCCTTGCGACCACTCAGGTAGAAATCCTGAATTTTGCCCGCCGCCTCCTCGAAGCCCATGCGTTTGGCGTAGTCGTTGTAGAAATTCTGCGTGCGTGCGCCCATCCCGCCGATATAGAGCGCGAGGTTTTCCTTCACCGGCATGCGACACTTCTCCAGGTCCGCGCCCACGATGCACGTCACGAATGGGGCCAGGTCGAAATCCGCGAGACTCTTCCCACCACCCGCTTTGGCGAAGCCGCGATTGAGATAGGGAAGAAACAACTGTGGCTGTTCAGGGTTCATCCAGATCGGGAGCGTGCCATCGGCGACTTCCCCCGCGCAGACTAAGCTGTTGGGGCTAATCGACGCGGTATAGATTTTGAGGTCCGCTCGTCCGTGCATGATGCTTTTGAGTGGTTTCCCCAAGCCTGTGGCGTCTGGGCCAGCATAGGGGATTTGATAAAACTCTCCGTGATGTTGCAACGGAGCCTCGCGCTTGAGAATCTTCCGGACGATGCTGATGTATTCTCGCGTGCGTGGGAGTGGCTTGCCATACGCGACCCCGTGCCACCCTTCGGCCACTTGCGGGCCTGAGGGACCAAGGCCCAGCAGAAAGCGCCCACCAGACAGGGCATCCAATGTCATCGCCGTCATCGCTGTCATCGCCGGGGTTCGGGCGGGCATCTGTAAAATGGCCGCGCCGAGTTTGATCTTTGTGGTTCGTGCGCCGATCCAGGCCAATGGGGTGACGGCATCGGAGCCGTATGCTTCTCCCGTCCACACCGAATCAAAGCCCAACCGTTCCGCTTCCAGAATGAGGTCCATGTTCACGCGTGGGCCCGTCGCGCCACCGAGTAATCCGAGTTTCATTGTGCACGTCTCCTCTCTCTTGTGTGAATTCGCGACCATGATAGCAGTACCACCATTCGCGGCTAGAAGACCGCGCATCCACAGTGCCGCCGAGTTGATCGAACAGACGTGGCTGGAATACCAGGACGCCCGTGCGCGGACGACCCGGATGCTGGGATGAGGAGCGGAAATGACAAGGATGAGCAAACCCGTTGTGGGTGGGTGACGCAGCCCCGCTTTCCCTCTCCCCTTATGTCATCGCATGGAGCGCTCCCGACGGTTATCGCGGCGCGCGGTACCACACTCGGCC
>JABFSC010000442.1 GCA_013140885.1 Deltaproteobacteria bacterium
CCTCTCGTTGTAGTGTCAGCTCGCCTCTCAGCCGCCACAGCTCCGCCTCATACATACGCTCCTCACTTCTGTTACCCGCAGCCAGCGCCTCGGCCAGTACAGTCAGTCCCTCTTCCACCTGCTCCCCTTTCCCATACGCTTCGACCAGCAAGGAAACCCAAAACGGCCGCCACACCTCTGTCCCCATGTCCCGCCAAGCGTCCAGGCCCTGGCGTATCTGGCTAATCCCCTCTTCTATCTGTCCCTGCACGGCCAGTGCCCAGCCCTGCCGCATACGTTCCTGCGCCAAGTAGACCGGAAACCCCTGCTCGGTCGCGAGCACAATTAAGGCTCTCTGCTCTTGGACTGGCCTCACCTCCCGGCGGAGCTGATGGCCTGTAGCACTACCAGTCAGAGCATAACCGAGGCTATAGGGATGAGACAGCTCGTAGGCCAAGGTCAGCGCGTCGTGGCTTCTCTGCTGGGCCTGGTCTGGATAGCCCAGAAACCACAGGGCTCGGGCCGCATAGGTGAGGCAGACTACTCCGAGGTCAAGCCCAGTATGGAGGACATGGGAATCGTGCTGCTGGGGGTTATAGAAGGCAATCCCCTGCTCCAGGTGCTCTCGGGCCGAGGCAAACTCTCCAAGATGCAACAAGGTCATCCCCAGTATATTGTGGGCCTGCACAAGGAAGACCAGGTTGTGAACGTTCTGGGCCAAGCTGAGGAGTTGCTCTGCCAGCTCACGGGCCGTCTTGAGCTCCGCCCGTACAAGATAAACCACCTGCAGCCCCCTTAGTGCCCAGAAGAGCCGCGGGGTTTCTCCCAACTGCCGGCACAGCTCGAGTGCGCGGGTATAGACTCTTTC
Organism: Deltaproteobacteria bacterium; assembly: GCA_013140885.1. Lineage (GTDB taxonomy): Bacteria > Desulfobacterota > Binatia > Bin18 > Bin18 > JABFSC01. Next base: position 848 of record JABFSC010000442.1, read on the forward strand.
CACTTCCGGGGCTGTATAGCCCTTAGTAGGTACCAGTGGACCAGCTAGGGCGAGTTGCAGCTCCAGTTCTTGCTGGGTGCGCTCGGGAGTGTCCGGCAAGGCATTGAGTAACTCTAGCCCCTTGGTGAGGTGAGCAATAGCTTCGCTAGTGGCCGAGCGTAGGGAGGCTCTCTGCCCGGCCTTTTGCCAATAGGGAATCGCCTGTGCAATGAGTCCCGCCTCGGTGTAGTGATGGGCGAGCAGTTCAGGTTGCGTCTCTTTTGTTTCTCGGAAGCGTTCCTCCAACACCTGGGCGATCCGCTGATGATACTGCTGGCGTTTGCTCTTGAGTAACGAGTGATAGGCGGTGTCCTGAATCAGCGCGTGCTTGAAGAGATACGTCGCCTGCGGCACCAGTCCACGTTGATACACCAACTCCACTTCCATCAATTGCTTCAGCCCCTGTTGTAACGTCTCGTCACCTACAGGCGAGACGGCGTGCAGCAGTTCATAGGAAAACTCTCGCCCGATAGTCGCGCCGAGTTGAGCAATCTCTTTCGTTGGCCCGAGCCGATCCAGTCGGGCCATGAGTGCATCTTGGAGCGTCGAGGGAATCCCGAGCGGGAAGGGCACGGCACGCCGTGCCCCTACATCGGCTTCTGCCTCTACAACCATCTTCGTCAGCTCCTCAACGAACAACGGCACACCATCAGTCTTGCTCACTATCTGTTGCACGACCTCTTGTGGTAGCGCAGTGCTGCCCGTGACCTGTTCGACCATTGCCTCAACCTGGGTGCGCCCTAAGCGGCTCAGCGTCATCTGGCTGAGATGCGACCGGTTCCCCCAGGGTGGCACGAACTCGGGGCGAAAGGTCAGTAATGCCACCAGCCGCGTCGTGGGCACTTGGTCAAGCAAGAGCGTGAGCACCTCTAACGTGGAGGGATCGACCCAGTGCAGATCTTCCCAGACACAAAACACGGCGGCCTTCTGCGCTTCCTCGACCAGCCACGCCACTAGGGCAGCTTGTGTCTTCTCCTTTTGCTTCTGCGGACTGCCCGTAATGGGTGGAGAGCCTTCGGGATGGGGAAGCGACAACAGGGTAGCCAACAGAGGCGCGGTATCGGACTGCGAGAAGCGATAGTGGCGCAGCGTGTGGTGGAGTTTCTCCAGCTTGACGGCAGGCACATCCGCGCGCACAAATTGGAGGAGCCGCTGCAAATGCTCAATGATGGGATAGAAGGCGCTGTTCTGGTGATAGGGCGAGCAGCGAAACTCTAGGCGTGTGGCCCCCTCGTGCGCAAACCGCTCTTTGAACTCTTGCACCAACCGCGATTTGCCAATCCCCGGCTCTCCGCTCAGCAGCACTACCTGGCCTGCGCCCGTTTTGGCTTGCTCCCAACGTCGCTGCAGCAGATCAAGTTCTTCAGCTCTGCCCACCAACGGCGTCAAGCCTTTACTGACCGCTACTTCAAAGCGGCTCTGCGTCGTACTCTCCCCTTGAACTTGATACACAGACAGTGGGATGGAGATGCCCTTGAGCGTCTGGAGTCCCAAGTCTTGGCACTTAAACAAGCCGTGCACCAGGCGATAGGTTGCTGCACTCACGACCACTGTGTCTGGCTCAGCCATTCCCTGCACGCGGGCGGCGATGTTCGGTGTCTCGCCCAACGCCAGGATTTCACGCTTCTCGCTGCTGCCGATCTCACCGATCACGACTAACCCAGTGTGAATGCCGATGCGGACCTGTAATCCCCTCGCCCCTTTGGGGAGAGGGCTCGGGTGAGGGGTATTCTGCGATTGTGTGACTGCACTACCCTCACCCCGACCCTCTCCCTGGGAGGGAGAGGGAGAAAAACGTTGCAACGCTGCCACAATCTCCAACCCCGTCCGCACTGCCCGCTGGGCATCATCTTCATGGGCGGCTGGGTAGCCGAAGTAGACCAGCAAGCCATCGCCCAAATGTTGCGCAAGGTGTCCGTCATAGCGCTGAATCACCGTGGTACAAGTCTCTTGATAGGCGCGCACAACCTCCCGCAGATCCTCGGGGTCCAGTTGCTCAGAGAGCGCAGTCGAGCCTACTAGATCACAGAACATGACGGTCAGTTGCCGCCGCTCCGCTAGGTGTTGGGTGCTAGGGGTTAGGGATTGGGAACTCGTAGATGCAAACTGCGAACCGGCGACTTCCGTACTCTCTTTTCCCTTTTCGCCTTTTCCCCCTTTCACCTTTTCCCCCTCTCCAAGCCACAC
>JABFSC010000654.1 GCA_013140885.1 Deltaproteobacteria bacterium
TAACCATCGGCGGTCGTTAGCCAAGGACGGTTGGAGAAATTCAGTCATTGAGTGATTGGGTCATTGAGCCACTGGAGAATTGAGTCATCGGGTGATTGAGTCATTGAGTCATTGAGTCATTGAAAAATGGCCTAATGGCCCGATGACCCGATCACCAAATGACTCAATGGCTTCACCGACACGACATCCTCACCCGCTTTTGCGCTTGCTGTACCGCGAGCATTCCCAACGCAACTTTCTCGCCTTCAGGGTCGCACCCCAAGGAGGCTTTTTCCAGACAAGAGGTGTAGGCCCGCAGATGCGGCACAAGGTCCTGGGACACTTGCTTCCACAGCTCTTGGGATTCCCCACAGGCATCGCCTGAACGCGCGGTGGGAGTGGCGGCGGCCAGTGGTCGTGATGGGCGGAGGTCCAACAGCTTTGTCTCTGACCCAGTCACCAGTTCGCGCGGAAGCGGCGGCGGGGTGGTTGAAAGGGGAGGGGAAGACGAGGCGTTGGATGGTTGTGGTCTTAGCGCTTCACGGATGCCCGCCGGTTCGTTATCGCTTACGACTTCAATGCGGTCAGCGGCGCTAATCAACATTTGCGGTTGGTTATGAATCAGGTACACCCGACCCGTGACCCGCAGCGTTTTGCCTTGGTAAAATTTTTCCGGATGCGGCGGAAATTCGGACAACAGTAAGGGTGGCGTGATGGCGACGGACAATTCAGGGGTCGCGCTTGGACCTAAAGCGAGAAAGGTATTGCGCCCATCCTTGCGCGTGGCGCTGACCGTTCCTTCGAGAGTGACGAGCTGCTCGGTAAACTCGCGCGCGCGACTGGCGGGAATACTGTCATCAGCGAGCCCGGGCCCCGCGAACAGCAGGACGAGAATTGCCATCATCCACTTCGTCATCAAACAATGCCAGTGTGCCATATTCCCCATCATAGCCAGGTGAGATTCGGACTTCCCCGCGCCGGGCCTTCAAGATGCCTGCGAGGATACGCGGTGGCGTCGCGCGTGCCAACTCCTCTTCCTCGTGATCGAGCAGGATGCCCAACTCCGTTCCATACTCCTCAAGGAGCGCGTTGTAGGCTGTCACGACTCGCTTGGTGTTGGGTTTCTGCCCAAGCGCGGCGGCGATGATCTCTTCAAGTGGGATGACATACTTGGCGGGAATGGGATTGGTTGGCGTGTAGCCCACTACACGATCCGCCAGCGCGGTCACCCGGTGCAGCACGCCGACCGTGAGCGGTTTGTCACAGACGGAACACCGTTGCTTGCGCTGTCGGATTGCGGTGGGGTCCACGCGCACCTGACACTGTCGGTGACCATCCAGATGATACTTCCCCTCTTCGGGAAAGAACTCAATCGTATGGAGAAATCGCGTGGGGTCGCGACAGAGCAAGGCACCAAGCACGCCGCTGTAGCTCAGTTCGCAATCGAGGACATTCGCTTCGCGCGCCAGTTTGCGTGGCGAGTGCGCGTCGGAATTGGAGATCAGCGCGACCCCATCAAGCGTCGAGAGTCGCCAGTTCATGGCCGGGTCGGACGACAATCCGGTTTCCACGGCACGAATATGAGTGACATCGTCGCCATAGCATTCCACCAACGAATCAAACCCAGACAAGGAGCCCAGCACCGAAAACCACGGCGTCCACACATGCGCGGGAATCACCTCGCACTCTGGAGCCGTGTCCTTCACCATGCGCAGGAGATCACGAGCGGAGCACCGGAGCGTCGGACGACCATCCATCGCCAGCTTGCCATGATCGGCCAGGCGCGCGTTGAGACGCTCCACGACGGAGAAACTCGGCGCGAAAATCAGCGTATGCGTTTTGCGCAACCGGCCATCCTGGCGAAAAATGTTGGTGACCTCGACCGTGAGCATGAAGCGCACGTCGCGTTCCCCGGCGCGGAGCCGAAACAGTCCCTCTTCCGCTGGTTCGAGGGTCTGCTTGAGGTGGATGAGATAGATAGGGTGGGTAAAATCGCCCGTACCCAGGAGCGAGATACCTTTGCGTTTCGCCCACCACGCCAGGCGTTCGACTTCCATCTCCTTGCTACAGGCATAGCTAAAGCGCGAATGAATATGCAGGTCAGCGACGATGCGCATGGCGGGCAGTCTAGGGCTACGCTCAGGCAAGTCTAGGGCGGGTCGCGAACATGTCGCGAAGAAGGGGAAATGCGACACGCCGTGACTCGTGTCAGATTCCATTTCAAGGGTGACACCATCTATGTGGATCATGTCCCGACGTGGACCTGCACAAGATGCCATGAGCCGTATTTTGATGCGCCGGTCTATAAACGGTTGGCAGCAATTGCCACACATCGCGGGAAGATCAAGAAAACCGTCAGCTTTCCTCTTGCCGAGTATGCTATGGCTTTGGACTGAGCTACGGTTACCCGAAGGAAGGGAATGATGTCTCACAATCTCTCTAAATGTGTTCACGCTGTTCTCTTGCTTCTGACGGTTGCCGTTGCCAATGCACTGGCGGACACTACCCCCGGCACCATCTGGATCAGTGCGGAAAAGTTGTCCGCGTTGCCCATGGCGGGTCCGGCGTGGCAGCAACTGAAAACCCAGGCCGACCGCCCGGCGGGCACCCCGCACTTGAGCGATCAGGACCAGATGAACAACGTCTATGTCCTCGCCAAGGCGCTCGTCTATGCACGCACCGGCGAGGAAAAGTACCGCGCCGAAGTGCGACAACAACTCAAGCTGGCGTTGAACACTGAACTGGGTGGCTGCACCCTCGCTCTCGGTCGCGAACTCGCGGCGTATGTGATCGCCGCGGACCTCATTCACTTATCAGGGTATGACTCCACGTTCGACACGAATGAGTTCCGGCCCTGGCTGCGGCGGACGTTGATCGAAACGCTTGAGGGACGAACGTTGCAATCCGCGCACGAGGAGCGCCCCAACAACTGGGGGACGCATGCAGGAGCAAGCCGCGCGGCAGTGGCGGTGTATCTAGGGGACACCGCTGAGCTCGCGCGCACGGCACAAGTGTTCCAAGGCTTTCTTGGTGACCGGTCAGCGTACGCCGGCTTCAAATTCGGCGCGGATCTCTCCTGGCAGTGTGACCCGG
>JABFSC010000066.1 GCA_013140885.1 Deltaproteobacteria bacterium
GTGTAAAGGTATGAGCACCACGACACAGCAACCCCCGCCGTCAGATCCCCGCACGGCGGCGGACTGGATCGAATTCTACTACGCGCAGGGGTGGAGTGATGGACTGCCGCTCGTGCCGCCCACGGAAGCATCCGTCGCCGCGATGCTTGCCGCGGGCGGCGTGTCGGCGGAAGACATCCTTGGGGCAATTGCCGAGCGTAATGCGATTATTCCGGCGGAAAAGGTGGCGATCAATGCCGTGATGGCGGGCTGCTTACCCACCTATTTCCCCGTCGTGCTGGCGGCCGTCCAGGCACTCTGTCACCCGGATTTTCATTACCATAATCCCGCCACCAGTACGGGCGGGTCCGGCCTCGTCTGGATTGTGAATGGTCCCCTGGGGCCCGCACTCGGCATCAACGCGACCAACAATGTGTTTGGACCCGGAGTGCGGGCGAACGCCACGATTGGACGCGCGCTGCGGCTCGTGATGATGAACGTCCTCAATACGCGCCCAGGGTTCTTGGACAAAGCCACACTGGGCACGCCGGCGAAGTACACGTGCTGTTTCGCCGAGAATGAAGTGGACCATCCGTGGACGCCGCTCCATGTCGAACGCGGGTTTTGTCCGGACGACAGCACGGTCACCCTGTATGCCTCGAACACCCTCATGGGCGTGTATAACCAACTGGCCAGTACGCCAGAGCCGTTATTGCTGGAATTCGCCGATGCCGTCTGTAATCTGGCGACGCCGAACCTCTACGGATTTAATGAAACCTTGATCGTGTTGGCCGGAGAACATGCCGAGATCATGCGCCGGAGCGGATGGAGCCGCCGGCGGGTGCAAGAATTCGTCCTTCAGCATGCGCGGCGAACCGTGTCCGATTTCAAACGTGCCGCGCGGCTCCCCGGCGCTATCGAGCCCGCGGATGAAACGACATGGCGGTATGTGCTGAATGCCCCGGATGATCTCCTCATCGTCTGCGCGGGTGCGCAAGGCGGAAGCTGGTCCGCCTGTCTTCCAGGCTGGGGCAACAAATGGACGCGGAGTATCACCATACCAATCAAGACAGGAGGACAGTGATGAACCGAACGGTTTTCGATCCCACCGTGTCACCGGCACCCACGTCGGGTACGTTCTGCTACGCCCCGCGCCCCATCTCACTGAAGGGACTACGTGTGGGGTTGGTGGAAAATACGAAATTCAATTCCGAGGTGATCCTGCGCAAAGTCGCTGAGCGCCTCGCCACACGGTATCAGATCACGCTGACGCATCTGGATCGCAAAAAGTCACCTGGCCACAGCGTCACGCCGGCGGCGATTACCGTCTTCCAACAAAAGGCGGATTTTGTCCTCGCTGGAGTCGGCGATTGAGGGTCGTGTAGTTCGGGCAGTGTGCTCGACGGAATCAAGTTAGAACAAGCGGGACTCCCGGCGGTGGCGATTGTCACGACGCCGTTTATCGCCACCGCGCGGGCGATGGCGATAAATTGGGGCGCGCCGTCGTATGAGTTCGTTGTCACATCACACCCGATTGCCAATCTGAGTGAAGCCGAGCTGAACGCTATGGCCGATGAACTGACCACCCAAGTCGTCCGTTTTCTCTTGCGAGAGTGACGCACCCAAAAGACTCAGCTTGTCTTCCAAGGCCGACGGACACTATGATCCAGCGGCGCAAAACACAAGGAGGTCCACATGACGCCATCCGCAATACTGGCAACCAACCGCGAAGCCAGTGTAGGCCGGTTGAACTATCTCGATTCCTCGGTTCCCAGTTCCTTATATCGCAACGGCAAGATGCTCCTGCGACGGAACATGGACGGGAGCGACTCCGCAATGGAAGGGGTCATCTACGACGAACGCCAGGTCACGGTTCATAACGCCCGACTGCTCAAGGACGGCCAGCGGCGCACGGTCGAGAAAAACGGGTTTGAGCTGCTGTTTCGTCCGCTGGCTCATCCCGATCTCGACTTTCTCGACCATCAGGACGTCGTGCAAAAGTATTACCAAGAATGTGAACAGTTGCTCCAAGAGGTCACGGGCGCTGCACGGGTGGTGGCGTTTGACCACAACGTCCGGTCCACGGACGGGAAACGGCGCAAGCAACGCATTCGCGGCGGGCAGGAGGTGCAAGGCCCGGCGCGCATCACGCATGGAGATTACACCCTCACCAGCGCGCCTGAGCGATTGCAACGCTTGGCACGAGAGCCGAGTGAGAATGATACGCTACGGTCGGCTCTCGCTCCGGGCGCGTCCTTGCTTGATCCGGCGGAAGTCGAGCAGGCGATCGGTGAGCACGGGCGTTTCGCCATCATCAACGTATGGCGCAATATCGCGGCTGAGCCGGTCGCGACTCAGGCCCTAGCCTTGTGTGACGCACAAACAGTGACCCCGAAAGACCTCAGCGTGTTTGAGTTACACTATGCCGACCGTATAGGCGAGAACTATTTCTCGAAACCAGACCCGGGACACGAGTGGCACACCTACCCGGCGATGACGCGCGACGAGGCCCTTCTCATTAAGCAATGGGACTCGGCTGGCCCCCTGGCGCGGTCCAAGGGACAGCGGCCTGACAGCGCCGATCCGCACGCGCCGTGCACGTTCAGTTTTCATAACTCCTTCGACGATGCGGCGACCCCGCCCGATGCGCCAGCCCGCTGGAGCATCGAGGTCCGGTGCGTCGTCATCTACGATTAAGCGGACGATGCTGAGCCAGGAGCGCACGCGGGGATGCTGCCTTGTGAAATCCTGCTCCCTATATTAGAAGAAGTGCCGTCCATACTGATCATACAAGCTATGTAACGGGGCGGGTTCAGTGCGCCCCTGAGGAGGAACGATATGAAAGAAGTTGTCATCGTTGAGGCTGGCCGTTCACCGGTGGGCCGACGCAACGGCTCGCTGGCCGAGGCTCATCCGACCGACGTTTTGGGGCAAGTCCTGACTGGCGTGCTGGAACGCGCCGGAGTGAGCACCTCTGACGTGGGACAAGTTGTTGGTGGGTGTATCAACAAGGTCGGTGCCCAGGCCATGAACGTCACACGCACCGCCTGGCTGGCCCACGGCGGCGCCGCAACCGTGCCCTGCGTCACCG
>JABFSC010000188.1 GCA_013140885.1 Deltaproteobacteria bacterium
CTTGTTCGCGAGCCGTTTGCTAATCGCCAAGACGACATGCTTTTCCCAAATATCGTGGAGCCCATGAGCGCCAGGATCGTGCCCACCATGTCCGGGATCAAGCATGATGCGATAACGACGCCCGGTTTGCGCTAGCGGTGATGCCTCCGGTGATGGCTCCGCCTCCTCATCCGCTACGTCTGACCCTGGCAGTGGTGGTGGTAGTGGCGGCGGGGGAGGTTCAACCCGAGGTGCTTGTTCCTCCTGAGTCCTCAGCTCCGCGTCTCCGCGTCTCTGCGTGAGAAGAGCGCCCTCCCGGCGCAAGACAATCACCACTTGATATGGGGAACGAAGGTCGAGTATGCGATAGGTGGCGTGTCCGGTGAGGTCGAGCGTAATGCGCGCCGTCGTGGGAGAAAGCGGACTGCTACGAACCATGGTGAGCAAGGTATCGTCACCGCGCGCAATCGTGGGAATGGTGGCCGCCAGTGCCGCCGCCGAGAAAACAAGATCAAGACGAGTAGCGGGGATATCCTCGCGTGGGTCAGGCGATGACGGAGTCGCGGTCAATTGATAACGGATTGGCCGAGAGAGGGAGATAATGACGCGCGTGGCGTCATCAGTGGTCAGCGTGCGAACGTTGGTGATGAGGCCGAGGTCTTGCGCGGCCAGAGGGGAGGCGCTGCCCGTGAGAGAGACGAACAGCGCGAAGAGGAAGAAGAGAGGAAAAGAGCGAAGGGGCTGGGAATCATTCATCCGCGGTACGCCACTCCCCCCTCGCAAGCCTCCCCTCTTCATAAGCAAAAGGAACGGTTGGTGCACCGTCCCCGTACAACTGGCTTTAGGTTCCCGATTCCCACGAACTCAGATACTTTTTCTGCTCTTCGGTGAGGCGGTCACACCGAATGTTCATGCTCGCTAACTTGAGCGTCGCGACCTTTTCTTCCACCGCCTTGGGAACCAGATGGACGCGCGTGTCGAGCGGTTTCTTATTTTCAACGACCCATTGGAGCGCCAAGGCTTGGGTGGCGAAACTCATGTCCATCACCGCTGCGGGATGTCCTTCCGCCGCCGCGAGGTTGACGAGCCGCCCTTCGCCGATCAAGTACAGCGACCGCCCGTTCGGAAGCCGATACGCATCCACATTCTGTCGCACGTTCTTTTCGACACTCTTGGCGATCTTCTTCAGCGCCTTGACGTCGATCTCGACATCGAAATGGCCAGAGTTACAGAGAATCGCGCCATCCGGCATTTTCAGAAAATGCTCTTCGCGCAGGACGCCGATGTCGCCCGTCAGGGTAATGAACAATTCCCCCTCACGCGCCGCGTCCGCCATTGGCATCACGCGGAAGCCGTCCATCGCCGCTTCCAGCGCGCGGATCGGGTTGATTTCCGTGACGATGACTTGAGCACCTAACCCACGCGCGCGCGAGGCCACGCCTTTGCCACACCAGCCATACCCAGCGACCACGACCGGCTTGCCGGCGAACAACAAACACGTCGCCCGCAGGATACCGTCCAACGTCGATTGCCCGGTGCCATAGCGATTATCGAACAAATACTTCGTGTCAGCATCGTTGACCGCGACCACGGGCAGCGTGAGCACGCCGTCTTTCTCCATCGCCCGTAAGCGAATCACGCCGGTCGTGGTTTCTTCCAGACTCGCGCGAATGCGCTTCGCCTGGTCTTTGTAGGCCGCGTCGGTGAGCAACATACTCACCAGGTCCGCGCCATCATCTAGTGTCACCGTCGGCTGCTGGGCGAGCGCCTGTTGCAAGTGCCGGTAGTAGGTCTTGCGATTCTCCCCATGAATGGCGAACACGGGAATGCCATCGTGCTTAACCAGCGAGGCGGCGGTATCATCTTGGGTTGAAAGTGGATTCGACGCGCATAACATCACATCCGCGCCGCCAGCCTTCAGGGTCCGCATCAGGTTGGCGGTCTCGGTGGTCACATGCAGACAGGCTGACACTTTCATACCCTTGAGGGGCTTGGTCTTGGTAAAACTCTCGCGGATCTGACGGAGGACCGGCATCGTTTGTTCGGCCCAGTCGATCCGTTTCTTCCCCTCCGCCGCGAGACGGAGGTCTTTCACATCACCTTGCGTTGTTGCCATAGTGCTTCATTTTCCTCGGTTACTTCATGCTTGCTGAACGTTTGAGCGCGTCCACTTTGTCAAGGCGCTCCCAGGTAAACAATCCGCCTTCGGCTGGTCGGCCAAAATGGCCATACGCCGCGGTCGGTCGATAGATCGGACGTTTGAGGTCGAGTGACTTGATGATCGCGGCGGGCCGGAGATCGAAATTCTCACGCACCACCTGTGAGAGCCGCTCATCCGGAATGACACTCGTGCCAAAGGAATCGACCAGCACTGAGACCGGCTCCGCCATGCCAATCGCATAGGCGAGTTGCACTTCGCAGCGTTTAGCCAAGCCTGCCGCGACGATGTTCTTGGCAATGTAGCGGGCCATATAGGCGGCGGAACGGTCAACCTTGGAAGGGTCTTTGCCGGAGAACGCCCCGCCCCCATGCCGTCCGTAGCCGCCGTAGGTATCGACGATAATTTTGCGTCCGGTGAGGCCGCAGTCGGCGAACGGGCCACCATGCACGAACCGCCCAGTGGGATTCACCAGGTAGACCGTCTTGCTGTCAAGAAATTCCTTGGGGACGACACGTTTAATGATGTCTTCCACCACGGCTTCTTTAATGGTGTTGTGAGAGGCATCGGGATGATGTTGCGCGGAGATGAGCACGGTATCCGCGCGGACAGGAACGCCGTCGCGATAATGGACAGTCACTTGCGATTTGGCGTCGGGCCGGAGGAAGGGGAGGCGTCCACTTTTCCGTGCCTTTGTCAATTCTTCCATCAGGCGGTGGGCGGTATAGATCGGGAACGGCATGTATTCCTTGGTTTCATCACACGCGAAACCAAACATCATGCCTTGGTCACCGGCGCCTTGTTCCTTATGCAGCCCTTCTCCTTCGGTTACCCCCTGGGAGATGTCAGGCGATTGTTGCCCAATGGCCGTGAGGACGGAGCAGGTTTCGGCATCGAATCCCAGCTCTGAACTCGTGTAGCCAATGTCCGCGACAACCTTCCGTGTGACATCGACGTAATTGATATTCGCTCTGGTGGTAATTTCGCCAGCGATCACCACCATGCCGGTCTTGGTCAGGGTTTCGCAGGCGACACGGCTGTCTGGATCAACAGCGAGCAAGGCGTCCAGCACGCCATCAGAAATCTGATCGCACATCTTGTCAGGATGTCCTTCGGACACGGACTCCGAAGTAAATAAGAATTCTTTCGCGGGCATAATAGCAGTCTCCTTCATTCCACTCTTCGCTTCAGCGGAAGAGCAGGCGCATGTAATAGGATAGGGTGTAGAGCGTCAAGGGGTGAAACCGGCGGAGGGCTTATGGCAAATAGCCTATGGCCTATAGCTCGCTCCCTACGGTCGCTCTATGGCCTATGGGAAAAAACTCTTGCCATAGAGTGAGCGAAGCGAACGAGCCATAAACCATAAGCCATCCGCTATTCCTCGTAGAAGCGATCCTCGGCCACCTTGCTCAAGGCGGCGAGCGCGGCATCGGCATCCGCGCCATTGATCTGAATCTCAAGGACACTGCCGTATGGTGCTCCCAAGGTCATCAGATCAAGCATACTGCGTCCGTTGACCACGCGGTCTTGCCACGTGACCGAGACTTCGGCCTTCAACCCGGCAAGGGCCCGGACAAAAACCGCCGCCGCGCGGGCATGGAGTCCTTGCTTGTTTTTCAAGGTCAGTTGGGCGCGTAGGTTGGATTCGTCAGCCATACGATACGTTACCGATGCACATCCCGGTGGCGGACATGAACCGTGTACCCCCACCCCGCGATGCGATGACCGAGTTCCTCAGCCACGGCGACGGACCGGTGACGGCCCCCAGTGCAGCCAATCGCCACGGTGAGGTAGCTTTTCCCTTCACGCAGGTAGAGCGGGAGCGTGGTCTGAAGAAGCGCGCTCACCTGCGTGAGAAAGGTTTCCGCTTCTGGTCGTTGCAACACGTAAGCGGCGACATCGGCCTCCTTCCCAGTCTTAGGACGCAAGTCTTCAACAAAAAACGGATTGGCCAGAAAGCGGAGGTCAAACATGAGGTCCGCATCGATCGGCACCCCATGTTTGTAGCCAAAGGATTGGACGGTCACGAGTAACGTCGGCTGCGCGTGTGGCGTGGCGAGTCGGTGCCGCAGTTGCTCCCGGAGTTCATGCACGGTGTAGGTCGAGGTATCAATGATCTGGTCAGCGCTTTGACGCAATTCCGCGAGATGCTCACGCTCGAACTGAATTCCCGCCGCGACACTTCCCCCCCGCACCCCTGGGTGGGGGCGTCTGGTCTCACTAAAGCGCTGAGTCAAGATCGCATCGGTGGCTTCGAAATAGAGGACTTCCACCCGCTGCCCCCGCTGGCGCAGCTCGGCCAAGACGTTGGGATAATTGCGTAACGACATCCGTTCTCGTTGGTCGATGCCAAACGCCACGCGCGTGATCGGCTCTTCGCAGTTCGCGCACAATTCGAGGAATCGCGAAATCAGCGCCACGGGAAGGTTGTCGATACAGTAGAACCCCAAATCTTCCAGGACGTGGATAGCCGTACTCTTCCCGGCCCCCGATAGACCGGTGACGATGACGACTTGCCTTCCCTCGGGTTGGGGCGCGGGATCAGAGTCTGGCATCTTCGTCACAGATAATCTGGTACAGGGTCGCTCCAGCCTCATCCTGGAGGAGTCGGTCCCGAAAGGCGCGCTCTTTCAACAACCGGGATACACGCGCCAGGGCTTTCAGATGCAACCCAGCGGATTCGTCCGGTGCCACCAGCAGAAAGAACAGCTTGGTCGGTTGCCCATCCAGGGAATGACAATCGATCCCCGTCAGGCTCCGCCCGAACACCGCCAGTACCCCTTTGAGCCCTGGTAATTTGCCATGAGGAATGGCAATGCCTTCTCCGATCGCCGTGGTCCCCAGACGCTCGCGGTCGAGCAGCACGGTGACGAGCTGTTCGGCTTTGATCTCTGGCCGCTTGCTTGCGAGATAGTGGGCAAGTTCCTGCAAGACGTCGGCTTTCGTCGTACTGTGTAAGTTTGGAATCACTAGGTCCGCGGTAAGAATATCGGCGACACGCATGGGGGTCCTTTCCCCGCGAGGGACACACGCTCGTTACTGGAGCGCGTGTTTCCGCTTGGCTGACGAGAGTATATTCAGGCTTTCTCGATATTTAGCAACCGTGCGGCGAGCGATAGTGACATTGCCACGCGACAGGGCTTGGGCAATCTCTTCATCACTTAACGGATGCGCCGCGTCTTCGTTGGCGATCATCTCACGAATTTTGTCCTTGACGCTTTCCGCGGCCACGTCTTCGCCTGGTTGGCCTTTGAGCCCGGTGGTGAAGAATTTCTTCATGGCGAAAATCCCCCGTGGGGTGGCCATGTATTTGTTGGCGACGGCACGACTCACGGTGGACTCATGCACTCCGACATCCGCGGCGACATCGCGCAACACCAAGGGGTGCATGCGGGAGACTCCATACGTGAGGAAATCCTGTTGGAATTTGACAATGCTTTCGGCCACCAAGTAGAGCGTCCGTTGGCGCTGCTGAATGCTCTTAATCAACCAGGCCGCCGAGCGCAGTTTGTCATTGAGGTACTCCTTAGCCGCGCCGCCTTCGGCCAGCATTCGCCGGTAGGATTGGCTCACACGCAGGCGTGGGAGCCCCTCTTCATTGAGCGTGATGACGTACTCCTCCCCCAGTTTATGGATATGCACATCGGGAATGACATACCGGACTTCTTCTTCCACGAAGTTGCGTGCGGGCTTGGGTTCGAGCGCCACGATGATTTTCATGGCCAGGCTCACCTCGTCCATCGTCACGCCCAGTTCTTTCGCGAGCCGATCGAAGCGGTGGCTCTCCAGCATGTCTAAATGATCGTGCACGATGCGCGTCGCGAGCGTCAGCGCCGGGTCCTCGACACGCGGCTCTTCCAGTGCCTGCGCTCGCAACTGCATCAATAAGCATTCCCGCAGATCGCGTGCGCCGATCCCTATGGGATCACACCCCTGGATGAGCTGGAGCACATAGGCGACCAGCTCAATCCCGACGCCCGCGCTGGCCGCCAGTTCTTCGAGTGGCAGTTCGCAATACCCGGAGCTATTGAGGTTGCCGATAATGACGGAAGCGACCCGCTCTTCGTCCTCGCTGAGATCGTGAAAGCGGAGTTGCTCTGTCAAATGCTCGGCCAGAGACTCCGTCCGCACCATTCTATTTTCAAGAGACCGCTGCCGATCATCATCGTCGTCATCTCCCCCAGTGGCCGGTAAGGACGGAGTACCTTCGTTGTACGAATCGAAGTACGACTCCCAATTCATGTCTTCTTGTTGCGGGGCATCGGTCACCGCCACGGGCGTATCGCCGTCGCCGACCATGGGCGGTTCTTCGGGGATTGGGGTCTCGCCTTCCGCGCGTTCGAGCACGGGGTTCTCCGCGAGTTCCTCCTCAATCATCGTGTCCAGTTCTTCGCGTTGCAGTTGTAAAATCTTAATCGCCAGACGCAATTGCGGCGTCATCACCAATTTTTGCTGCAATTTCTGCAGCAGACGTGCTTCGAGTGCCATAGCTGTCCTACCGAGACCCCGCGAGGCTGAACCGTTCGCCGAGATACACTTGGCGCACGCGCTCATTGGCGGCCAATTCCGCCGGAGACCCTTCGTGAAAGATGGCGCCGTCCGTAAGGAGGTAGGCACGATCGCAGATGCGCAGCGTCTCCTGGGCGTTATGATCGGTAATCAAAATCCCGATCTGGCGCTCTCGCAGTTGGGCGATGATCTCTTGAATATCAATGACCGACAACGGATCAATACCGGCAAACGGTTCATCCAGCAACATAAATGAGGGAGACAGCACCAAGGCTCTGGTAATTTCGACTCGGCGCCGTTCCCCGCCAGAGAGCGACTCCGCACGACGATCGGCGAGATGGCTGATCCGGAGTTCGGCTAACAAATGCATGAGACGATCCTCGCGTTCCGCCGCGCTGAGGGAAAGCGTCTCCAGAATCGCCATGACGTTTTCCGCCACGGTCAATTTGCGGAAGACCGAAGGCTCTTGCGGAAGGTAGGTCACCCCTTTCCGTGCCCGTTGGTGCATGGGCAGGTTCGTGATGTCCTCGCCATTGTAAAGCACACTGCCTTGGTCTGGGCGAATAATGCCGACGATGATGGAAAACGTCGTGGTTTTGCCGGCGCCATTCGGGCCCAAGAGCCCGACCACTTCGCCTCCCTTGACCTCGACCGTAACATTGCGCAGCACGGGGCGGCGGTTATACGACTTGTGGAGCCCCTCGCCTCGGAGGAGCGGGCGAACCGAGGACGTACTCACCGTGCACTTTCTCCTTTTCCCCCGCTGTCGCCTTGTTTAGGGGTCAGGATCATTTTCGGGTCACCTTCCACTGTCGTGCGTCCTTCATCAATGTAGATTGTCACTTTCTGCCCGGTGACTTCGTTGGCTTCGTCACGGAGGGTCGCGTTGCCGGTCAGGGTGATGGTGCGTGTCGAGTCACTAAAGACAGCTTTATTACTCGTCGCCCGGCGGGTGGTCGACGTGATCTCGACGTTGTCCTCGGCGATAATTTCCTTGATCTTTTGTCCTTGCGTCGTTTTCGCTACCCCTTCCGTTTGGGCCGGAGCAGCAGTGGGGGCGGTGTCCTCGTAGGTGACCGTCAACGTGCTGCTTTTCAACGTTGAATCGCCTTGCGTGGCAACGACCGACCCCCGATAAATAATGCGCTTTTGATTGTAGAAAAACTCCAAATCGTGCGAGCGGATGTGAATCGGCTCTTTCCGGGAAGTGAAATCCAAGGCGCCGAAGGGACTCGGCTGCTTGGCGGGAGATTCGGCGGCGCCGACCTGCCGTTCTCCCCATAGCAGATCTTCAGACATGCTTGCCAGCAGCACGAGCACCCCTAACGCCATGCGTATACCACCCCACGTCTTCATGAAGGGTCCCCTTTGCTGATCGTCGTGTGGACATCGGTATTGAGCGTCAAGCGTTTTTCCCCAATATCGACCGTGTAGCCTTGTCCAGCCGCTGATAAGCCAGGACCATCAATCTGAATAGTTCCGTCGGACACGATGGTGTTCCGTGTGCTCTCAAAGGTGGCTTCCTGCGTTGTAATGGAAAAATCGCCAACCCGCATTTCCAAATTTCCCTTCAACTCTACCCGTGAGACTTCTTGTCCTTCACCATCAAGATGTATCCGTGCTTCCTGCCCCTTGAGGGCGATTACCCCGCCATCCTTGAGGTACAAGGAGAACTCCGGCCCTTCGACAAGCACTTCTTGTCGGTCCTGCGAATACCGGGCCTGCCGCGCGACAATTTCCCAGACTTTCTTGCCATCCCGCACTTTGGTGCGACGAAAATCTTGCATCCGTTGTTCGGTTGTTGCCGTCAGGTCTGGGGCGATTTCCTGGATTTTTTTGGTGACTTCATCCTGCGCGCGCAGGGTGACCCTCAGGCGATAGCCTACCCCCACCAGCAAGAACAGTACGACCAGCATGATCGCAAAACGCATCTGACCCCGACTCATAACATCCTCCAACCCTGCGTCAAAATACTACCTTTATCAGGTTACGCAACGACAGGCGTGACGGAGAACGCGAAGGCCGCAAACCGGAGCGCGTCAGGTGGCACGAAGGGTTTGCTTGGATTATTCAGGCGTTGTTAGGGTTGATGGAGGCGATTGGGCATCTGTACGGACACGGCGACACTGTGCCCTGGAATCACGAGAAGCCGCGCCCGAAAAGGACAAGAGGAACCGGACAAGGAGAATGCTATGCCGACTGTGATGGTGATTGGGGCCAGTCGTGGGATCGGACTCGAATTGGTGCGGCAATATGCCGCCGCTGGGTGGCGGGTGCACGCCACGACGCGCACGCCCACGCAACCCGGCGCGCTGGGGACTATCAAGGGAGACGTTGTGCTTCATGCCCTTGATGTGCGCGACGCCCAGCAACTTGAGACGCTGACTCAGGCGGTGGCACCTGAAGGCATTGATGTGCTGATCCACAACGCGGGAGTAGGAGGACGCGGGATAAGCGCGGCGGAAATCCACCGCATCAATACCGAGGCGCCGATCCATGTCGCGCGGGCGCTACTACCAGCGGTGCTCCGCGGTGACGAGAAGAAGATCGTCTTGATGACCAGTCAGCTCGGCGCGCGCCGAGGACACACCGGCAGTCTCGGGTTGTACGGAGACTCGAAAGCGGCGCTCAACGATGCTTTTCGCGCGCACGCCCCGGCGTGGGGACAGCAGGGGTGCCTGGCGATTGTTATGCACCCAGGGTGGGTGCGGACGGATATGGGCGGAGCAGGAGCCCCCTTGTCGGTAGAGGAGAGTGTCCGGGGCATCCGTCAGGTTCTGGCGCGCCTGACGCCTGCCGACCACGGCCGCTTCTGGACCTGGGACGGACGGGAGCATCCGTGGTAACGTGCCCCGCGATCCCTCTCCTTACGCGCGGAGCGACGGCGAGATTCGAGGAGGCCAAGGCTCCGCCAACGCGGTTTGCTCTTGGCAGAAGAGCTGGCCTTTCAGGTTCCTTCTCCCGGATGGGAGAGGGTTAGGGTGAGGGGGACCGCCGATAAGCTCTTCACTCGCATGAAAACTGCTGCAGTGAATCTGCAAATGCACGATCAGGAGGTCACACCATGCCGGTCATTATCCTAGAA
>JABFSC010000338.1 GCA_013140885.1 Deltaproteobacteria bacterium
CTGAAGACGAAATTTCTTTGGCGAAAGAACCGCTCGAAGCGCAAGAAGAGTATCGCGCGGCGTGGCAGGCGCTTGCTGACCAACGCTATACCGAGGCGATTCAGCAGTTTCGGACCTTCCAGCGGAAGAACCCTACCTCTGAGATGGCGGATGATGCGCAGTTTTGGATCGGCGAAAGTTACTTCACCCGTCGGGACCACAACCGTGCCATTCTTGAATTCAATGAGGTCCTCAAATACCGCAAGGGCGATAAAGCGCCCGCCGCGCTGCTGCGCCAAGCCGAAGCTTTTGTCGAGATTGGCGATAAGACGGACGCCCGACTCATTTTGCAAAAACTGATCAATGACTATCCGAACTCTCGCCAAGTCAAGGATGCTCGCGAACAGCTCCAAAGCTTAGGCCGTTAATACCCTTCATCCTCCGTCGCGGGAGCGACGCGGGCGTGACTATGGAGATTATCCGCCACATCCTTTCCCATGCGCGGTTTCCCCACCCAGTGGTGAGCATCGGCAATTTTGATGGCGTGCACGTTGGCCATCAGGAGATCCTTCGCCGTGTTGTCCAAGACGCACGGGCACGCCAAGGCACCTCACTCGTTTTCACCTTTCATCCCCATCCACTCACCGTTCTGCGCCCGCAGAAGCCCCTTCCACTCATTTTGAGTCTTCGTGAAAAACTCCTGGCGTGCTTCGCGACCGGGGTGCACGGGGTTATTGTCCAGCATTTCACCACCACGTTTTCCCTTCTCACGGCGGAAGCGTTCGTGCGACATCATCTTGTGGAAGCGATCGGCGTGGAAAAGGTCATCGTCGGTCACAATGTGAGTTTCGGCCATGACCGCACGGGACAAGCGGAAACCCTACGCCGGCTTGGCGACCAATATGGATTCGCGGTTGAGATTGTTGGACCGGTGATGGCGGGGGCTCAAGAGGTGAGCAGTACCGCCGTGCGGGCAATGCTGAGTACCGGCGATATGCCCACCGTGACCCGCCTGCTTGGTCGTCCATACGCTGTCAGTGGGCGTGTCGAGAAAGGGTTTCAACGCGGGCGCACGATTGGCTTCCCCACGGCGAACCTTCGCCCCCGGGCGGACCTGTTGTTGCCCAACGGAGTATACGCCGTGAGAGTGGAAGTGGGGGATACTCACGTCCCCGGTGTGGCCAATGTTGGATTCAACCCCACGTTTGGTGGAAATAAACGCACGATTGAAGCCCACCTTTTTGATTTTTCCGCCGACCTCTACGGCCGACGGGTGCGCGTGAGTTTCGTGGAGCATTTGCGGGGCGAGCAAAAATTCCCCTCGATCCAAGACTTGATGCGGCAGATTCAGCACGACGCGCAACAGGCGCGGGCGATCCTCTTGACCAAGCAATAACGCGCGCGCTCAATGAGGGCTTGACGGTCAGTGTGGACGCTCTTTTTGATGCACGGTAGTGTGCCGCGCGCTTTTGGGTGAGTCCATATTAGACTTGTTGTTATGTGTGAAATCAGTGATTTACAATTGTAGGGAGCGTGCCGTCCCCCGGCTCCGTGGTGCGTGCACGCTTTCTACAGCTCATTCAGGTGGACGAAACATTAGGAGCGCAGTACCCCCGACACCTTCGCCGTATGGGTCGCGATGGCGTCCATCAACGGCGGCGAGAGGCAATCGTAAGGCTCTAACCCCAGCTCCTTCAGTCTCGCTCTGACCGCGCCCATGTTGTCGGGTTTGGCTCCCGACTCAATGATGGAAGAGACGAAGGCCGCGAATTCCGCCGGGGCCCAGCCTATCTCCGCCGAGAGTTCGGTGTGAATGAAGTCCAATCCAAAGAACGGATGCTTCTCATTATCAATGCGCCCATACAGATGCACTCCGCAGCCGCTGCATGCGTAACGTTTGATCGCCGCGCTGGGATCGACCACTTTCAGCTTGTCGGCATTGGCGGTGACGCCGAGGTTGGCGCGGGGCACGACCGCGACTTGTGAAAACAGCGCACCCGCCGGCTTCCAGCATTTGGTGCACCCACACACATGGTTATGCGCGCATTGCCCTGTGATCGCCACCGTGACCTTCTTATCAGCACAGCGGCAGACCAGCGTCCCGCCGGTGAAGTTCGCCGCCGCTGGTTGGCGGCCCTGGTCAACCGCTGGATGTATGGAAATCGTGTTCGCCATTGTTCGTCCCTCCTTTTGTCGGATCGGTTATTGAACGGAAGATTGTAAAGTCGCCAAGAGTTGTCGCGGCAGCCCACCAAACGCGCCGTTGGACATCACCAGCACCACATCGCCAGCGCGGCACTGCTTACTGAGAAACGCCACCATCTCCTCGGTCCCTTCTCCAGCATGCGTTTGCTTACCAAGCTGTTGGAGATCGGCGGTCAATTCCGCTGGAGAAAAGAGCTCCGCCGCGGCGATGGAGTCCTGCGGCTTGGTGAAGACAGGCCCAATAACCACGCCATCGGCACGCGCCAGAGCATTGGCGAGTGGTTGCTGAAAGATGCGGCGGCGACAGGTATTCGAACGCGGCTCGAATACGGCCCATAAGCGCCGTCGCGGGTAGCGCATCTTCACCGCGTCAATCGTCACGGTCACGGCGGTGGGATGATGCGCGAAATCGTCGATAATGGTGATGCCCCGCGCCTCGCCGATCACCTCCTGACGACGTTCGACACCGAGAAAGGTCGCGAACCCTGGCGCGAGGTCGGCGGCGGGAATCCCCAGGCTACAACACAGGGCCGTCACTCCGAGTGCGTTGCGGATGTTCATCCGGCCCATCATCGGCGTGGCGAACCGCGCGATCTCGTGTTGCCGGTGCGTCACGGTGAAGTGGAGTTGCTGTCCATCGTCACGGACATCGCGCGCTTGCCAATCGGCCTGAGCGGAAAATCCAAAGGTCGTGAACGGTTTCCGAGCGGCCTGGGCAACGTCGAGCGCGGCGGGAAAGTCATGACAGATCACAATGGATGCGCCAGCGGGCACGATCGCCAAGAGCCGCGCGAACGCCTGCTTGATGTGGTCGAGATCGCGATAGATGTCGGCGTGATCGAACTCAATCGCGTTCACCACGACCCCTTGCGGTTGATAATGAAG